>JAJPZP010000148.1:20924-25179 GCA_021204285.1 Lachnospiraceae bacterium
ATATGAAGTTCATGATGAACGGAGCGGTGACGATCGGCAAGATGGACGGCGCGAACGTCGAGATCGTCGAGGAAGTCGGCGAGGAGAACGCCTTCATCTTCGGCATGAGTTCCGACGAGGTCATCGCACTGGAGCAGCAGGGCGGCTACGATCCCTCTCAGCTGTTCAACACCGACCAGGATATCCGCCATGTGCTGATGCAGCTGATCAACGGACAGTATTCTCCGAACGATCCGGAGCGCTTCCGTGAACTGTACAACGCATTGCTTGTAGACGGCGGTTATAATCGTCCGGACCCGTACTTCATCCTGAAGGACTTCCGCTCTTATGCGGAAGCGCAGAAGCGCGTGGAGGCCGCCTACCGCGATGAGCGCGGCTGGGCGAAGAAGGCGATCCTGAATGTGGCCTGCTCCGGGAAGTTCACCTCGGACCGCACGATTCAGGAGTATGTCGATGAGATCTGGAAGCTCGATAAGGTGACGGTGAACCTGAACGAAGGATAAGTGCATAAAGAGAGAAAAGGCTGCGCAGTCTGACCGCGCAGCCTTTTTTGAATCTTCAGGAAGAGCTAACTGATTTCCGCCGGATTGCGAAGCAGCTCTGCTTCGATGACATCCCCGCAGCTGTGGCTTTTTTCGCCAGGTGAAGAGATGTACAGCGCGTCGGCGGTCAGTGCCTCGGCGGAACCGGCGGCGCCGGAGCCGCGCAGGGACAGCGGTTCTGCGGTGTAGGGTGCAGGCGCGCCAGCTTCCGCTTTTTTCAGCCGGAGAGATATCATGATGGAGAAGAATGGTGGAAGGTGAAGCGGCTGGCTCAGCACCGCTTTTACCCGCATGCGTTCCGGAACTGGTATGCCCAGAGCCTTGCAGATCAGGGGACGGACGGCCCAGTCCATATTATAGTAAGCGGCGAAAGAGGGGCCCGCAAGGTTGAGGATCAGTTTGTCGCCCGCAACGGCCGCGCTGATGGGGCGTCCGGGCACAGCGGAAACGCCGTGGAACAGAGATGTCCCGATTTCCGCAAGAAGTCCGGCGCAGTAATCCTCCCCGCCTTTGGATGTTCCCGCGTTTACAAGCAGGATGTCGCAGAGAGGACGCAGCTCCTCTATCGCGGCCCGCAGACATTCCCGATCGTCCTTCACGATGGGATGAAGAATCGCTTCGGCTCCCATTTCCCGGAGCAGCTGGCCGACCAGGATGCTGTTCGTGTCAAAATTCTGCCCCCGTTTTAATTCGGAGCCGACAGGGACGAGTTCGCTGCCTGTTGGCAGAAAAGCGACGCGCGGTCTGCAGACCACTGAGACATTTTCGATTCCGCCCATGGCGATCGCGGCCAGTTCCCGGGCGCTCAGAAGTCTTCCGCCGGGGCACAGAAGGGAACCTTTCCTCACATCCGCTCCCTGCGGCTTTACGTTAAAACCTTTGGAGGCATTGATTTTTTCAGGAAGGATGACGCCGCCGTTTTCCAGGAACGTAACATTCTCAATGGCGATTACCGCGTCAAACGCGTCCGGGAAATCGTCCCCGGTGTCCGCCCGGACATAATCCTCGCCATACTTCCAGCCGGAGCTGTCGGGAATTCCTTCCGTGAACTGCGCAGATTTTACCGCGATGCCGTCCATCTGCGAGGCGCGCACCACCGGAAGATTGTAATTTGCATACTGATCCTCGAAGAGAACCCGCCCCGCCGCCTCGGACAGCGGGACAGTCTCCGCCTCACGCATCGGCGTCCAGGCGGACAGAATCCGGCTGAGCGCCTCCCCCTTCGGGATCAGATCTTTGAGATCAGGACGCATGATGTTCTCCTTTCATCAGTCACAGTAGATGGCGGCCAGCTGTTCTGCGCTCAGTTCCACACCATACATATAGTCGAAGTAGTCGCTGATCGTCTCTGTCAGGTCATAACTTACATAATCGGAGTAGACGATGGAAGCGCAGTACAGGCAGCCGAGTACGCGAAGGCTGTTCGGAGAGCGGTCAAACCAGTTCTGCGGCATCAGCGGGATCGAGTACACGTCGCCGTTCTGTACTGCGGTTATGCCGGACCATTCATCGGAAGTTGTGATGTCCTGGTACGCGACATCCAGCCAGACAAAGATGTAATCCGGATTCCACTGGATGACCTGTTCCAGGGAAACTTCCTCCAGTCCGCCCATGCTGGACATGGAAATATCGTCTCCGACGCAGTTTTCCAGACCACAGTACTCAAATACTGCGGCGTGCATGGAGCCGACAGCTTCGGTGAACAGACCGGTCGCCTGCTCCGCATAATAGTAGGTGGGAATGTCTCCGGCTGCTGCGGCTGCATCGGCGGCTTCTGTCACCAGATCGAGCAGAGCCTGAATATAAACAGACACTTCATAGCCTCTCTGTGCGGCGCCGAACCAGAGCCCGATATTGGCGGCACACGAGGCGGAGTCTTCGATATCGCGGCTCAGGCAGACAACGGGGATACCGTACTCCTCGGCGGTAGCGTCAGCGGAAGCGACAGTCGCTGCGAGGCCGGTTTCCGAACAGTCATAGGTGTTGATGATGACGTCCGGGCTGACAGCCAGGATGTTCTCCTCATTGGCGGTGCTGGTGCCGTAGTTGCCGCCGATGGTTTCCAGATCACTTACAGAAGAGGGGTAATAAGCGAGCGATTCCTCCGTGAAATCCGCTGCCCAGCCGATGATCTGATCCGGAACAATTGCGCAGAGCCATCCTTCCGCAGTGGGACTGGAATTCCAGATTGTGGGGTTTGCTTTGAAAGTGACTTCCCGCCCGGCCATGTCGGTGATCGTGACGTTCCCGTCCGCGTCGGCTTCCAGATCCGCTACAGTGACAGATTTGCTCTCATCTTCGCTTTCCGTGATATCTTCGCTTGTCTCTTCCACGGAGCCGTCCCCGATATCATCCGTCTCCCCGGCGGACTCTGCTGTGGTCTCAGAGGAGGAGGAGGATCCGCAGCCTGTCAGCAAAGCAAGGCTGATGACAGGGATCAGAAACAGTGCGGTGAATTTTTTCATGTTTTTCATTCTTTTTACTCTCTCTTTCTTATTATTTCATCGCCTGAAACGGCGGTGTTGACGAATTTGTACGGCTGTCCATGACAGGTACGCAGCCACGGATCAGCTTTTCCTGTTTCCGGGCGGTGGTGATGCAGACTTCGACGCCGTAGACCCGGCGCATATTTTCCGTTGTCACCACCTGCTCCGGAACGCCGTGAATCATATACCCTTCCCGCGTCAGCAGCAGTGCTTCCGTACCGCAGAGAAATGCGTGATCGGGCGAGTGTGTCGTCATGATGACAATGATTCCACGATCAGCCAGCTTCCGAATGGTTTCGAGAACCATGACCTGGTTCGCGAGATCCAGATTTGCAGCAGGTTCATCCATCAGCAGAATCTGAGGAGACTGAATCAGCGCGCGGGCGATCAGCGCCATCTGGCGCTCGCCGCCGCTGATGCGGGTATAGACGCGTTCGCCCAGATTTTCAATGCCGAGCGAGCGAAGTATGTCGTCCGCCAGCGCATAATCCTGTTCACCGGGTGAGGAAAACATGCCCAGATGTGAGGAGCGGCCCATGACGACGACCTGCCGTACGGTATAGGGAAATGGCGGCACATGGGATTGCGGGACGAAGCCCATGACACGGGCACGCTGGCGCGCGCTCCATTTCAGCGTGGATCGGTCGTCTATCCGGATGTCTCCGCCAAGACAGGGAAGCAGTCCCATCAGAGTCCGGAACAGCGTTGTTTTTCCTATGCCGTTGGGACCAAGGATGCAGAGCACGGAGCCATCCGTTGCGGAAAAACTCAGGTCGGAGAGCACCGTATGCCCCTGATAACCGCAGCTTACATTTTCCACCGAGAAGATCATAGCCAGCTGTCCCTCCCTTTCACCAGAAGAATCAGAAAAAAGGGAGCGCCGATGATGGCGGTCAGAATTCTGATTGATACCTCCACTGTGAAAAATACCCGGGTGATGTTGTCTACCAGCATCAGAAAAATCGCGCCGCCGAGAGCGGAGGCAGGGAGCAGATAGCGGAAATCCGGTCCAACCAAAAAGCGCATCAGATGAGGGATAATCAGACCAATCCAGCCCACTATGCCGCAGGCGGCAACCGATGCGGAGGTAGCCAGCGTTGCGCAGAGGATGGTGACCAGTCGGATGGCCTGTATATTGACCCCCATCATACGCGCTTCTTCATCGCCGAATGTGACAAGGTTCAGCTGATAAGAAAACAGCAGAAGCGGTATGACACTGATCAGGAC
>JAJPZP010000148.1:25250-29166 GCA_021204285.1 Lachnospiraceae bacterium
ATCAGCCAGAAAGTGATCTCTCCAAGCTGATTGTCTGTATCTGCCAGTAGCTTGGTGATGGATACTCCGGCGGAAAACAGAGAGGATACCACCATGCCGGTGAGCACCAGGGTAGTGGTATTATTTTCCCGCCCGGATACGATCGAGCTGATGAGCAGAGTCAGTGCCACGGCGGCCAGACCGAACAGGAAGGCCGAGGCCTGTTGTACCAGCAGCGGAGCTGAGAGCAGGATCGATGCGCAGGCTCCGAAGGCAGCGCCGGAAGAGGCTCCGAGGAGATCCGGGGAGACCATGGGATTGTGGAACACACCCTGATAGGAAGCGCCGGAGACGGAGAGTGCCGTGCCGACAAAGATACAGGAGGTCAGACGCGGGAGACGGACATTCATAAAAGCAACATAGCCATTGTGCGTATACTCCGTGTCAAAACCCAGGAGGGAGCCTGTGATATGAAAGATTTCCTTTAGCGACAACGGATAAATCCCCTGTGTCATGGATAGCAGAAATACCACGATAAGTAATGCCAGCAAAGCTGGAAGTATCAGCCGCAGCCGCCTGTGCGATAAAGACATGTTCTTTTTCCCCTGACGATTTCCATAAAAAATACAGCCTTCACGTGAATCCAACCGAAAGTCCGGACTTACGCAAAAGCTGCACAACCAATTTAACTTAGCATTTATTTTCGCGGGTAATTATAACACTGTGGCGGAGGGAAGTCAAAGTATTAATATGGGATACTATTCGTTGCTTTAATAAAAATATAACGGTTTGCGCAGAGAGAACAGGCAGCAGTGCCGGATTGAATAGAAAACGATCTGGTTTCATAAAATGAACTATGAAAACCGGTTTGAAAAATATGCTCGCGGTCTGCTTCCTGATCCTGTTCCTACCTTATACCGTTACGCTGCTTGTCAGCGGACGGGAGGGCATTCACCGGGATAAGGGGCTTTCGGAGCTCGAATACCAGACGCTGTCCGCGCTTCTTGAGGAGGACTTTTCCTGGATGGACGATGAGACACTTGCGTTGATGGCAGTGCTTTTTCGTACGGAATATATACGGACAGAAAATGAACAGATCACTGAGGATTCGCAGGAGGAGGCGTCGGGAGACGGGGCAGGTTCTGCGCAGGTGAACACAGCAGAGGATGAGGCGGCCTTTCCACAGACAGCGACAGCAGGAACTGTCTCCGTGAACGCGGACAGCGACGATTACGAGCGATTTTATCAGGCGGTGGCAGAGACGGAGGGACAGGTCGTCACGATTGATGGAGCGTACCGGGAGCTTCCCTGGCACGTGCTCAGCGCCGGAAAAACACGGGATGGCTCGTTGCTCGGGGAGGATTATTTCTATATAAAATCGGTGGAGTGCCCGCTTGATATCCATGCGGATGGATATCTGGAGAGTTTTACCCTGAGTGTGGAAGAATTCGCGGAGGCGTTGGGAAGGGATGTCGCACCGGAGGAGCTTGCGTTTTCACGCGATGATACGGACTATGTACTTAGCGCTTCCGTGGGGGACATGACCTGGCAGGGAGAGGAGCTGCGCACGCTGCTGCATCTTGCATCGAGCTGCTTCTGGCTGGATCGCGAAGACAGACGGATCCATTTGACGGTGAAGGGCAGCGGCCACGGTTTTGGGATCAGTCTTTATACGGCAGACTGCATGGTGCGGGATGGCATTCCATACGGGGAAATTCTACAGATATTTTACGAAGGAGCGGAGTGTATAACAGTTCCCTGATCTGGTAAAAATATGATCAGAGGTGATGTTATGCAAAAAAGACAAAGAGGTTTTGTGCTTGCGCTGTGTCTCTGTATCCTCTCTGTGTCCGGCATTTACGGCCTGCACCGTTACAGAAACGGACAGGCTGCGCAGGAGCAGGAAGAGCAGATTGCTGAGACAGAAGATGCTTCGGAGGAACAGGAAACTGAGACGGCAAACTCGGAAGGAACTGTGGCGCAGGCTGATACAGAGGAGAAGGAGACAGAGGAAGCAAAAATCGAAACCGAAGAGGATATTTATGAGATCGGAGAGGTGACGCTTGCCAGAACCGGGACGGACAGCGTGACAGCACAGGCGCCGGCGGAAGGAACGCCGGAAGAAGAGAATACGGAAGAGACGGAGGAGGAAGAGAGCGAAGAAACGCTGGCAGGAGAGAGTCTTCTTTCTTTTGCGGATAACAGTGCGCTCATGTGGCCGGTGGATGGAGAGATTATCCTGGAGTACAGTATGGACAGGAGTATTTACTTTTCCACACTGAACCAGTACAAATACCATCCGGCGATCGTCATCGACGCGGAAGTGGGCGATGAGGTCTGGGCTGCCGCGCAGGGAATTGTGAGCGCGATCGACGTGAATGAGGAGACCGGGACGACGCTCACGATGACGCTTGGCAGTGGATACGAAGCGGTCTATGGACAGCTGAAGGAGCTTGCGGTGCAGGAGGGCGACATGGTGGAAGCCGGTTCCCTGATTGGCTACGTCAGCGAGCCGACCAAGTATTACACGCGCGAGGGCAGCAATCTGTATTTTCAGCTGCTGAAGGACGGCGAGCCGGTGGATCCGACGGAGTATCTGAACTAATACGACTCTCCCTCGTCCGGATAGCAGGCCGCTTCCAGATCCAGCATATAGAAACAGTTCATGAGATGGAGCAGCGTTTCGTAATCGTTAAAGGATATGGATATATGGAACAGTTCCTCCATCTGGTTGATCCGGTACAGCAGTGTATTGCGATGGATATGCAGTTCCTTCGCGGTCGCTGCTGTACTTTTCATATTGCAGAGATAGCATTTCAGCGTAGGGAAAAATTCGGTCATATTCTCCGCATCGTATTCCTGAATCTTCGTGAGGACGCGGGGAATGTAGCTTTCCTTCGGAATTCTGCGCACCAGCGGGAGCAAAAGCGCCGGTAGATAATAATCCCGGTAAAGACAGATACGGTCTGAAATATGGAGCTGTTCTGCGATTACCGCCGCGGTTTCCGCCTGCTGTTCGTAGACAGTGATGTCAAGCAGATCGGTAAAAGAATTGCTGACTCCGACCCTGGCGCCGAAGCGGCAGATGAGCTCGTTCAGCGCGGTAGAGAATCCTTTATTTTCTTTAAACGGATTTTCCTGATAATACAGCGTGTACAGTACATTATCCTGAATCAGCATCAGCTGTCGTGGACACAGCATCTGAGATGATTTGAGGATGACCGAAAGAAGCTGGTGCCCCTTTTTGTGGGGGATGATGGCAGCAGTGACGATGTAGGGCGGGTTATAGCGCTCGTTCATATCGTTGAAATAGCCGGCAAGCTGCGCCTTGTTCCGTATGCGTCCGCTGAATAATTCTGTAATGAAAACCTTCTGATAGATATGAAAAGCATTTCCCCTGGATTCATTGCCGCTCAGAAAAAAAGCGCAGATCGACTGGATGGTGTCCATGGCTTTGATCAGATCCGGCGTGATTTCCACAGAGGTACAGTTCAGTGTGACATAGGCTTCCGCAATATTGTTGATCCGTACGATACCCTGAAGCTTTGGATGGTCCTTCTGCGAACCCCAGTCAACCACATAGGGAGCTTCGTTATCATCTACGGATTGGATGATACCGTCCCGTATCATTATGGCTACCTGTTCGGAATCATAGCCCCGGTGCTCCAGAAGATAGTCCCAGAGCGGGTCACCGGTGGGGGTTTCGGGTGCAATGCCGAGGACATTGTACAGGATATCAACCACCAGGATCGGGATTCCCAGAGTCTGGTAACAGACATTCATGAGTTCCTGAAAGTTCCGGTTCGGAAGAATACGATAGAGTTCTTCATATAATTTCAGAAAATCGACTTCTTTTTTCATATGGCGCCTCCATATATCTATTATATACAGAATATCGTGATCCGCAAACCAAATTTTCGTAATCATTGTGCAAATG
>JAJPZP010000009.1 GCA_021204285.1 Lachnospiraceae bacterium
CATAATGACCCAGCCGCTCCAGTCTCTTCGACAGCGTGATCTGCATCGCGACCTCCTCCTTCTTTCTCACCCCTGCGGACAGCAGCCGGCGGAGGCATTCACGTAAACTTTCAAACCCTATGTATCCGGAACAGGCTGCTCGTTTTATTCCAGGAAATCCTTCAGCTTCCGGCTGCGGCTCGGATGGCGCAGTTTCCGGAGCGCCTTCGCCTCAATCTGGCGGATGCGCTCACGCGTCACATTGAACTCTTTACCCACTTCCTCAAGTGTACGAGCCCGCCCATCGTCCAGTCCAAAACGCAGCCGCAGTACCTTCTGTTCGCGCTCTGTCAATGTGCCGAGCACCTCGACGAGCTGTTCCTTCAGAAGCGTGAAAGCCGCCGCATCCGCGGGTACCGGAACATTGTCATCCTGGATAAAGTCTCCCAGATGGCTGTCCTCCTCCTCGCCGATCGGCGTCTCGAGCGAGACAGGCTCCTGAGAAATCTTCAGGATCTCGCGTACGCGCTCCACCGGCATATTCATCTCCGCCGCGATCTCCTCCGGCGTTGGCTCACGCCCCAGCTCCTGCAGAAGCTGCCGCGACACGCGGATCAGTTTGTTGATCGTCTCGACCATATGCACCGGGATGCGGATCGTCCTCGCCTGGTCCGCGATCGCGCGCGTGATCGCCTGGCGGATCCACCAGGTCGCATAGGTACTGAACTTATAGCCTTTGCGGTAGTCAAACTTCTCCACGGCCTTGATAAGTCCCAGATTTCCCTCCTGGATCAGATCAAGGAAAAGCATGCCGCGTCCCACATATCGCTTCGCAATGCTGACCACAAGGCGCAGATTCGCCTCAGCCAGGCGTTTCTTTGCCTCCTCGTCGCCGGCCTCCATCCGCTTTGCGAGTTCAATCTCCTCCTCCGCGGTCAGAAGCGGCACCTTACCGATCTCCTTCAGGTACATCCGCACCGGATCCTCGATGCTCACGCCGTCCGGGACGGAGAGGTCGATCTGTTCCATGTCCACTTCTTCCTCATCCGTCAGGATAAGCGTATCATCGTCATCATCGGAGATCCGGAGCACATCCACATTATTTTGCTCGAGAAATTCCAGCACCTTCTCCAGCTTTTCCGGACTAAGCTCCATATCGCTGAAGAAATCGCTGACTTCCTGATATTCCAGCGCATTTTTTTTCTTTTTTGCGAGCTCCAGCAATTCCTTCAGCTTTTCGTTAAATTTTGTTACATTTTCGTCCATACTGGTTCTTCCTTCCATAATTGTTCCTATTTTCTCCTTAATCCAGAGAAATATGCAGTTTCTCGATTTCCCGGCGTTTCCGGACGATTTTCATGAGGGTATCCATGTCCCCCGGCTCCATATTTTCCGTCTGCCAGGCAATACTCTGCTGCTTTACTCTCTGGATGGTCTCCTGCAATGCCTTTTCCTCCTCAGCCTGTCCTTCCACAGTCGGTATCGTCGTCCCGAGCGCGGCGGACAGCTTCTTCTGTTCCTCCTCCTCTGTAAAATACTGAAACAACGAGGCTGGACGGAATGCTCCTGCCTGTGCCTGTTCTCTCAGCAGCTCCGCAGCCTTCCGGCACAGCGGATCCGTGAAATCCTCCGGTTCCACATAGCGCGAAATACTCCGAAAATGCTTTTCATCCGTGCTCATCCAGCTGAGCAGCAGATTCTGCGCTGTAAGCCCGGTATCGTCCGGCTTTTTTCTGCCGGGCGGATGCTTCGGCGCGGCTGCCCGCGGCATACCGCCCAGGCGCTCGCCGGTCTGGCTTACAAGTCTTCGAAGCTGCTCCGCACTCAGATGATATCTCGCCGCCGTAGCCTCTATATAGTTATTCCGCTCAATGCCCGCTTCAAACTCCAGAAGTTTTGTGGACACCTCCCGGAAAAATGCTGTCTTACTCTCCGGATCCTTCAAATCGTAATTTCGCTCCAGAATACGCAGTTCAAAGAAGAAACTGCTCTCAGCGGCGTCGATCCGCTTCTGGAACTCTTCCGCGCCGAGCGCCCGGATAAACTCGTCCGGATCCTTGTAGGGCTCCATATTGATAACCCGCGCCCGAAGCCCGGCATCTTTCAGAATCGGAATTGCGCGCGCCGCGGCCCGAACCCCGGCGTCATCGCTGTCATAGGTCAGCAGCACCTCATTCGTATAACGTTTCAGGATGACCGACTGCTGCTGCGTAAATGCCGTGCCAAGCGATGCCACGGCCTGATTAAATCCCGCCTGATGCAGGGCGATCACATCCATATAACCCTCACAGAGGATCATATTGGGCTTCCGGCTCGCCTTCGCCAGGTGCAAACCGTACAGATTCCGGCTTTTGTCAAAAGCCCGCGTTTCCGGCGAATTCAGATATTTCGGCTTCGCATCGCCCATGACACGGCCGCCAAACCCAATCACGCGGCTGCGCGTGTCCATGATCGGGAACATGACGCGGTTCCAGAAGCGGTCATACATACCGCGCTTTTCATCCGCGTTCATGAGGCCTGACTCCTTCAGCAGCGAATCCGGATATCCCTTGCTTTTCAGGTATTGATAAAGCTCATTCCCTCGTTTTCCTGAACAGCCGAGCCCAAAGCTGCGGATCGTCTCCTGCGAAAGCCCCCTCCCCGTCAGATACTCATGTGCCTGCCGTCCCTCAGGCTGACGCAACATATAGTAATAAAACTGCGCCGCCAGTTTGTTGACCTCCAGGATCCGGTCCTTCAGGTCTCTCTGCTCGCGCTCCTCGCGCGACTCCTCCCGCTCAGGCAGTGCGATCCCGGCGCGATCCGCCAGTACCTTCACTGCCTCCGGAAAGGACAGGTTCTCATAATCCATGACGAATCGAAACACATCGCCGCCGGCTCCACAGCTGAAACAGTGATACATCTGCCGCGGCCTGTTCACATTCATGGACGGATTGTGGTCATTATGAAAGGGGCAGACGCACACATAGCTGCTGCCCTTGCGCTGTAATTTGATGTAACCGGAGATCACGTCCACGATATCGCTGCGCGAACGGATCTCCTCCACGAGCTCCTGCGAATAAAAACCCATACAGCACCTGCCTTTTCGTCAGTATCTCCACGCCTCCGGCACAAAGAATTCCCGGAATTTGTCGATGGCAAACTGATCGGTCATTCCTGAAATATAGTCGCAGACACTTCGCTCCTGCGTCTCACCGGCCTTCCACATGCGCTCGATATACTCGTTCGAGAGCAACTCCGGGCGTTCCATATAATAACGGAACAGCTCACTCACAATATTCTCCGCCTTTTGCTCCTCCGCCTTTGCAACCGGATTTGTGTAGACATTTTCAAACATGAAGCGCCGGATGCCGCGGAATGCCGCATCCACCTCGTCTGACATCCGGATATCCGGCTGGTCGAGACTGTTCATAATGATATCACAGACCATCGTATTCAGGCGTTCCCTGCTCGACCGGCCAAGCGTCACGCGGTACATCTCCGGAATGTCCTCCTCTCGGATAATACCGCCGCGGATCGCGTCGTCCACATCATGGTGAATGTAGGCAATCTTGTCCGCGAGGCGCACGACCCTGCCCTCCAGCGTGGCTGCGTGTCCATCCATCTGATGCTGCAGAATCCCATCCCGGACTTCCCAGGACAGATTCAGTCCCCGTCCTTCCTTCTCGAGCTTCTCCACGACCCGGACGCTCTGTATGTAATGAGTGAAGCCCTCCGAGCAAACCCTGTTCAGTACCCGCTCGCCCGCATGGCCAAAAGGCGTATGCCCGAGGTCGTGGCCGAGCGCGATCGCCTCGGTCAGGTCTTCATTGAGCCGAAGCGCGCGCGCGATTGTCCGCGCGACCTGGGA
This sequence comes from Lachnospiraceae bacterium, assembly GCA_021204285.1. GTDB lineage: Bacteria > Bacillota > Clostridia > Lachnospirales > Lachnospiraceae > Hominiventricola. The sequence goes on from JAJPZP010000009.1 coordinate 3,830, forward strand.
AACTTCCAGTGTGTGCGTCAGACGCGTCCGGTAATGATCGCCTTTCGGCGCAAGAAACACCTGTGTCTTATGCTTCAGTCTTCGAAAAGATTTGCAATGCAGAATACGGTCGCGATCTCTCTGATAAACTGGTCGGATCTCGCAGGGAGGCTCGTCCACGTCTCTTCCTCGTGAATCGCAACTCCTCGCCGCATAGGGGCTTAAGAAGCGGCACTCCCACTCTTCCGTCTTTTCACGGATCGTCATGAAGCTGCCCCCTTCCTCTTATGGGCAGGTTTGGCAGTGATATTGGGGTACTGCTTCCTGCCAACCATATGCTTTTTCATCCAGGCAAAGGTACGCGCCTCGCCCTGCTCATCCAGCATGCGCAGCACATATTCGAGCAGTGCGCTTGTCTCCGGATGAATCATATAGCTGTTCTTTCCCTTCTCATAATATGCCAGGGGAGAGTGCTGCGTATACTTCCGTCCCTCATACACCTTTGAAGCGGCGATCCGGTCCATGATCATCTCATTTACATACTTGAGCGGCATCTTCACGCCATCCATGCGATGCGTCTCCATATTATAATCCGTCCAGTACTCGTAGTGGTGCTTATTTCTGCCCTTGTGATGCAGCCAGGCGGAAGAATAGCCCTTTGCCATGCGCTCCGCATTATTCGGACTGCAAAAGCCCTGATAATAGCGGCAGCCCTGCCAGAATTCGGAAGGCGAATACTTTGACAGGTCATGCGTCAGGCCCTGCCAGTACATCCCCACTCGAAAGCAATGCCTCGCCACCATGAGCCGGTGTTTCATAATCGTATGAAAATGTCTCCATATATTTATCAGCTTCATGCTTTTCTTCCTGCCATCACCAGAATTGTGCGCGGCGGAATCACCACCGTTTTACCTGTCTGCCGCGAAGGCGAAGAACTGTCTTTCAAAAAAACATCACCCTCACGCCCTGTGTCCGCTACAATCCGCCAGCGCTTTCCTGCCGGAGCCGTCGGAATCGCAAGCTCCAGAGGCTTTTCATGCATATTGACCGCGACGTAAAGCGCTTCCTCATTCGCGTACAGAATTCCAATATGGCGACTGTCACTGTCAAAGTCCCCATACCAGGCTCTGCTGCCATGATAAGAAATCGCCGGTGTCCCCTGTACAAGGCTGTGCCTGCGCCCAAAAGCCGGGTGTTCCCGGCGCAGCGCGAGCGCATCCCGGACAAAGCGCTGCAGCAAACGCTCCTCTTCATTCTGCGGCCACTGAACCCAGGAAATCGCATTGTCCTGGCAATAAACATTGTTATTGTCCTGCTGGGAATTGCCCATCTCATCACCACCGTAAATTGCCGGCACACCCTGCGCCAGGATGGTCAAAAGCAACGCGTTTCTGGCCTGCCTGGCACGTAAACGCGCAAGCTCCTCATCCTCAGAGAATCCCTCCACGCCATAATTACAACTATAATTCTGATCGGTTCCGTCAAGGTTTCCCTCTTCATTCGCCTCGTTGTGTTTCTCTTCAAAGCACAGCATGTCCGCCAACGTGAAGCCGTTGTGCCCGGCCACATAATTCACGACGTCATACTGCACCGGATTCCGGCAGAGGCACTCGGCGGCCTGCCAGACAACATCCGTGTCGCCGCGCAGGAAACGCCGTATCTTCACAAGGAAATTGTCATTGTATTCAAAAAGCCGGCGTTCCCGAGGCTGATAAGTATGCTCATAAATATGTTCCACAGGCAGGCGGTCGCTCATAATCTTTGTCCTGCCGAGCAACGGATCAAGCGCCAGCGCAGCGATCGGAGCAGCGGCGCCCGTCACATGAACGCCGTCGATATGGTAATCGCGGACCCAGTGGCGAATACAGTCCGTCGCCAGTTCCGGCGACGTATACTCCGGAAAGGAGAATTCCAGAATCAGCTCAATTCCATTTTGGTGAAGCTCCCGGACCAGTCCTTTCAGCTCCCGGACCGGATCATCTGACGCGCTGTAGGCAGCCTTCGGCGCGAAGAAAAACGCCTCACCATAACCCCAGTAATTGCAAAGCGCTGCCCCTCTCTTCTGCAGCGGCATATGCCTGCTCCCGGCGCGCGTACCGCCCACCTCCGCAAATTCATAAACCGGCATCAGTTCGAGCTGTGTAAATCCCATCTCCTTCAGATATGGGATTTTCTCACGGATCCCGGCAAATGTTCCCGGATGTTTCACGCCTGAAGAACTGTCCATCGTGAAGCCCCGGAGATGCGTCACATAGAGGACGCAGTCTTCCTCCGCAAGCCGCAGCGGTCTGTCATCCTGCCAGGGATAGCTCTCCGGACGCGCGGCGCAGCGAAGCGTGTGCTCTCCCTTTGGAATCTCACCCCAGAAAGTGTGCCCACGGATTTCATCCGCGTAGGGATCCTGTATCACACAGCCATCCATCCGATAATTATACTCATAATCCCGGAGTGGAAAATTCTGAATGCGCATCGTGCACACATCCGCGAAACGCATCTCCTCCGTAAAGGGAAGTTCTGTGGAGGGCTCAGCTTCCCCCTTACGGTAGAGGAGGAGGCTCACTTCCTGCGCATCCCTCGCTGTCACCGTAAAGCAAACGTCTCTTCCTGTCTTCGTCACGCCCAACCGTTCCGGGTTTCCTGTGCTGACACGATATGCAAACATCGGCATTCTCCTCTCCGGCAGTCGATACTACACCCAATTATAAATATAATAGCACCCGGGGAAGGCATTGGCAAGTGAAAGCTTGCGCATATGAGGAAAGAGAAAATAAAAAAAGAGGGGGATTTCCCCTCTGCAAGCGAGCCTTGGCGCAAAGATACTCTGACGTGCATCAGCCCGAGACTGCTTACGCAGCCTCGGGCTGTAGGGTTTCGCCCTATGTCGGCCTCGACATCATTTCCCCTCTGCAAGCAAGCTTGCTCGGTGAAATGATGTCTCCCCCGACGCACGTCTCATATTATCACATCATTCCGTCCATGCCGCCGCCCTGGGGCATCGCGGGAGCGGGCTCCTTGATGTTGGCCACGCAGGCCTCGGTGGTCAGGAAGGTGGAGGCTACGCTCGTCGCGTTCTGCAGGGCGCTTCTGGTCACCTTCGTCGGGTCGATGATGCCGGCCTCGACCATGTTCACATACTCCTCCTTGTAGGCGTCAAAGCCAACGCCTGCCTCGGACTCTCTTACCTTATTGATAATAACAGCGCCTTCCAGTCCGGCGTTCGATGCGATGTGATACATCGGAGCCTCAAGTGCCTTCAGGATGACCTTGCCGCCAGTCTTCTCATCGCCCTCAAGGGTGTCGACCAGCTTTGCGACTTCCTTCGCTGCATGGATATAAGCCGCGCCGCCGCCACAGATGATGCCTTCCTCAACAGCCGCTCTCGTAGCCGCCAGAGCATCCTCCATGCGCATCTTCGCTTCTTTCATCTCGGTCTCCGTCGCCGCGCCTACGCGAATCACTGCTACGCCGCCGGCAAGCTTCGCGAAGCGCTCCTGGAGCTTCTCTCTGTCATAGTCAGAGGTCGTGGTCTCGATCTCAGCCTTGATCTGGCGGGTGCGATCCGCAATCGCATCCTTATCGCCAAGGCCATCGATGATAACGGTATTCTCCTTCTGTACCTTCACGGACTTCGCACGTCCAAGCATATCGAGCGTCGTGTCCTTCAGCTCAAGGCCGACCTCCTCGGAGATCACCGTACCACCGGTCAGAACTGCAATATCCTGCAGCATGGCCTTTCTTCTGTCGCCATAACCCGGAGCCTTCACACCTACTGCGATGAAGGTACCGCGCAGCTTGTTCAGCACGAGCGTCGTCAGAGCCTCGCCCTCGATATCCTCAGCGATGATGAGGAGCTTCTTGCCTGCCTGTACGAGCTGCTCCAGAATCGGAAGGATCTCCTGGATATTGGAGATCTTCTTATCTGTAATCAGGATGTACGGATCCTCAAGAACCGCCTCCATCTTCTCGGTATCGGTCACCATATAAGCG
>JAJPZP010000094.1 GCA_021204285.1 Lachnospiraceae bacterium
CTTGAGGAGCATGTGGTTGCGCTTCTGAAGGAGCAGAAGATGACGATGACCACCGTGGAATCCTGCACCGGCGGCATGGTGAGCGCGAAGATTACCGATGTACCCGGATCCTCGCAGGTGTTCAAGTTTGGATTTGTCACTTACAGCAATCGCGCGAAGCGCAAACTCGTGAATGTCCGCAAGAAGACGCTGAAATCTTTTACCGCTGTCAGTGCGCAGACGGCAGAGGAGATGGCAAAGGGTGGTGCGGAGAAGAGCGAATCAGACGCGTGCTTAAGTGTTACCGGCTATGCCGGACCGGAACCGGGAGAAAACGGAGAGCAGCCAGGTCTCGTCTATATCGGCTGCTGTGTCCGCGGCGATGTCTCAGTGGAGGAGCATCATTTCCAGGGCGACCGCAGGAGCATCCGTGAGCAGGCGACAATGCGTGCTCTCGTGTTCTTACGCAAATGCATTCTGGAACACTATGAGATACCGAGGAATCAGGGATGAGATATCATAATATCACAAAAGATGATATGCTGAACGGAGACGGGCTGCGCGTTGTATTGTGGCTGGCCGGATGCACACATCATTGTAAAAACTGCCAGAATCCGGTCACCTGGGACCCCGACGGCGGGCTTCCGTTTGACGAGGCGGCGAAGGAGGAGCTTCTGGCAGAGCTTGAGAAGGAATATGGGAGCGGCATAACCTTCAGCGGGGGCGATCCTCTTTATGAGCCGAACCGGGAGGAACTGACTGTGCTGATTCGCGAGATCCGGGTAAAATTTCCGGAAAAGACGATCTGGCTTTATACCGGCTATCTCTGGGAGGATGTCCGTGATCTTTCACTGGTTGCTGACCTTGACATCCTCGTGGACGGACGTTTTGTCGAGGAGTTGAAAGATAATAATCTTCCCTGGAAGGGAAGTTCGAACCAACGTGTGATCGATGTGCGCGCGACCCGCAGGCTGGGTCAGACGGTGCTTTACGCGTGACGGCTGAGAGGGAGCATGAAATGCAGAAAATCAAGATAAAATACTTCTCGGAAGAGATTGAAAAACTGACTTATATTGAAGGAAAATCCGACTGGATTGACTTAAGAGCCGCACAGGAGATTTCTATGAAAGCAGGAGAATTCCGGCTGATTCCGCTGGGCGTCGCGATGCAGCTGCCGGAAGGTTATGAGGCGCATGTCGTTCCGCGCAGCAGTACCTATAAAAATTTTGGAATTTTGCAGACAAACAGCATGGGGCTGATCGATGAGAGCTACTGTGGCGACAATGACCAGTGGTTTTTCCCGGCCCTTGCCATGCGCGACACGGTGATCCATGTGAACGACCGTATCTGTCAGTTCCGGATCATGGAGCATCAGCCGCGGATTGAGTTTGAGGAGACAGAGTGTCTGACCGGATCAGACCGCGGCGGTTTCGGCAGTACAGGACGGCAGTAGGAGGCGGAATATGGCATATAAGATATATGGCACGATCGATGTCGGAAGTTACGAACTGAATCTTAAGATTTACGAGATTTCCGCGGAACGTGGTGTACGTGTCATTAACCATGTACGTCATCGCATGGAGCTCGGCAGCGATACCTATGAGACAGGCAATATCGGGGTGCGGATGGAAGATGAGCTCTGTGATACGCTGCTGGATTTCAAGAAAATTCTGCGGGAATTCGGAGCTGACGAGTATCGAGCCTGCGCGACCAGCGCGATCCGTGAAACGCACAACACGCCGGTACTGCTCGACCGGATTTACGTGGAGACCGGTATCCGGCTCGAGATCTTAAGCAACGCGGAGCAGCGCTTTCTTGGCTACAAATCCATTGCCTCCAATGAGGAGCATTTCCGGGATTACATTGCGGAGGGTGCGGCCATCGTTGATGTCGGCGGCGGCAGCATCCAGATCTCCCTTTTTGATGAGGGCAATCTGGTGACAACGCAGAACATCCGTATGGGGACACTGCACCTGAAGGAACGGCTCACCGAGGTGGAGGAGCGGACGGTACGCTATGCCTCGGTCATTGAGGAGCTGCTGGACAATGAGCTGAAGACCTATCGCAAGCTCTATCTGAAAGACCGCGATGTCCGTAATATCCTGATGATGGGGAATTACCTCGGCAATATCAATCAGTTTATCCATGAAAAGCAGCCCGGGGAAAATCAGTTTACCAGGGAAGAATTTATGCGCCTCTACGATTATTTTATGGAGACGGGACATCAGGCAATCGCGCAGCAGCTTGGAATCCCGGCGGAGAATGGGACACTCCTGACGCCGGCGATGGTCATTTACAAGCGTCTCCTCGAGGAGACCGGCGCGCAGAACGTGATCATCCTGCACAATGATCTCGGTGATGGCCTGGCCTATGACTACGCGGAGAGAAAGAAGATCATCGTACCCCACCATAATTTCGAAAACGATATTATCGAGTCGGCGAGAAGGATTGCAAAGCATTACCGCACAGATCAGGCCCATACGAACACCATGGAGAAGATGGCGCTCACGATCTTTGACAAGATGAAGAAAGCGCATGGCCTGAAAAAGCGCGAGCGGCTGTTGCTGCAGATTGCGGTGATCCTCCACGATTGCGGTTCCTACATCAATATGTCGCAGTCGTCCGAATGCTCCTATAACATTATTATGGCTTCCGAGATCATCGGCATTTCCGACCGGGAGCGGGAGATGATTGCAAACATCGTCCGCTTCAACAGCGGCGACATTCTGTCCTTCGAGGAGGTGGCGGCAGGCTCGTTGCTCGTGCAGGCGGAGTATGTCAAGATCGCGAAACTGACGGCGATTCTGTGTGTTGCGAACGCGCTGGACCGCAGTCATCAGCAGAAGATCAAGGATATTCGGATTACCTTCCATGATGAGCATACGATGAATATTCACGTCAACAGTCTGGAGGACCTGACGCTCGAACAGTCGCTGTTCCGGGAAAAGACAGAATTCTTTGAGAAGGTGTACAGCATCCATCCGGTGCTGAAGATCAAAAAGGCAGTGTAGAGGGAGAAGTGCGATGAAGGATGTGTATAAAGATCCGGCATATTATGAGAACAGGGAGCTGAGCTGGCTCAGTTTTGATGAGCGGATACTCGGGGAGGCGCGCGACAAGACGACGCCTTTGTTCGAACGTCTGAAGTTTCTCAGCATTACGGCATCAAACCTGGACGAGTTTTTCATGGTTCGCGTGGCGTCTTTGCTCGACATGGTCAATGCGGACTACCAGGGAAAGGATATTTCCGGCATGACGGCACAGGAGCAGCTCGATGCGATTCACAGCCGTGTGCACAGTATGGTGCGGCTGCAGTATTCGACCTGGCAGCGTTCGTTGCTGCCGGGCCTTAAGCAGGCAGGCCTCACGGTTATTCAGGATCATCGAAAGCTCACAAGGGAGCAGGCCGCCTTCGTCGACGATTATTTTATGGCGAATGTATATCCGGTCCTGACGCCGATGGCCGTGGACTCCTCCAGACCATTCCCCCTGATCGTGAACAAGACGCTGAACCTCGGTGCGCTCCTGAAGAAAAAGAAAGAGAAGAATGCCGAACTCGAGTTTGCGACTGTGCAGGTGCCCTCTGTGCTGCCGCGGATTATTTCCATCCCGAGCCATGAACAGGAGACGAACACTGTGATCCTGCTGGAGGAAATGATCGCGCGGAACATGCAGAAGCTCTTCCTGAGTTACGATGTGCTCTGTGTCCACGCATACCGTATTATGCGCAATGCGGACCTTACGATTGACGAGGATGAGGCGGGTGATCTTCTCAAGGAGATCGAAAAGCAGCTGCGCAGGCGCCAATGGGGCGAGGTAATCCGGCTCGAGGTGGACAAGGACGTTGACAAGCGTCTCCTGAAGATTCTGAAAAAGGAATTTGCAGTCAAATCGGAGGGCGTCTATCCGATCGACGGGCCGCTGGATCTCACATTTCTGATGAAGCTCTACGGGCTGAAGGGTTTTGGCGCTTATAAGGAGCCGAAATATACGCCGCAGCCGGTTCCGGGCTTGAGCGGGCGAAGCGATATTTTTGAGGCAATTCGTGAGGGAGATATTCTGCTTCACCACCCATATCAGACCTTCGATCCGGTCGTCGATTTTGTTCACCAGGCAGCGCGCGACAAGGATGTGCTCGCCATCAAGCAGACGCTCTACCGTGTCAGCGGAAATTCTCCGATCATCGCGGCGCTCGCGCAGGCCGCGGAGAACGGCAAACAGGTCTCTGTTCTGGTGGAGCTGAAGGCCCGCTTTGATGAGGAGAATAACATCGCCTGGGCGAAGATGCTCGAGCGTGCGGGTTGCCATGTCATTTATGGTCTTGTCGGACTCAAGACGCACAGCAAGATCACGCTGGTCGTACGTCGGGAGGAGGACGGCATCCGCCGCTATGTTCACCTCGGTACAGGTAATTACAACGATTCGACGGCGAAGCTCTACACGGATATGGGGCTTCTGACCTGTGCAGAGCCGATCGGCGAGGACGCGACAGCGGTCTTTAATATGCTCTCCGGCTACTCGGAGCCGGAGAGCTGGAACAAGCTCTCACTCGCGCCGCTCTGGCTGCGCGACCGTTTCCTTTTCCTGATCCGGCGTGAGACGATGAACGCAAAGAATGGAGAACCGGCGCATATTATAGCGAAGATGAACTCGCTCTGTGACCAGGAGATCATTGCAGCGCTCTACGAGGCGAGCGCCTCCGGTGTGAAGATCGAGCTGATTGTGCGTGGCATTTGCTGTCTGAAAGTTGGCATTCCCGGAATCAGTGAGAATATCACGGTGCGCTCGATTGTCGGCACTTTTCTGGAACATGCGCGCATCTATTATTTTCTGAACAGCGGTGGTGATGAAGAGGTCTATATGGCGAGTGCCGACTGGATGCCGCGAAATCTGGATCGCAGAGTTGAGATTCTGTTTCCGGTTGAGAAGGAAGAGCTGAAGCGTGAAGCGATGCATGTGCTGGATATTCAGCTGAAGGACACGCTGAAGGCACAGGTCAAACAGCCGGACGGGAGCTACATGAAAGTCAGGAGGCGCGGGCAGAGTGCTCTTTGCGCACAGCAGTACTTTATGGAATACGCGAAGCGTTTGAATAAAAAAGAGGAGGAACCGGCGCACGGACGGGTCTTTATTCCGGCGGAGCCGATGTGAGTAGATGGAGAAAAAAGCATTATTTCTGGATATGGATGGTACAACTCTGAACGATCAGAGAGTGGTGTCAGAAGGAAATTATCACGCAATGGAGCGTGCGATTGAGGCAGGGCACGACATTATCATAGCAACGGGACGCGCGGCATCCAGCATCACAGCGCTGCTTAAACGCTGCGGTCTGGCTCATATCAGTATCCGCTATGTGCTTGCATTCAACGGCGCGATGATTGTGGATATCAGCACCGGCGAGGTTCTTTATAAAAAAGAAATGTCGCTGGACTATATGAGACGGATTGCCCGGGAGGCGCAGAAGCTGGGAATTTATATGCAGACCTATGAGGGGGAGTGTGTGCTGTCGGAGCGTGATGACGCGAATCTGAAGCAATACACGAACAAGACGACGATGAAAGCGAAGATCATCCCGGATCTGGCGGCCGGAATAAAGGAACCGGCCTGCAAGATGCTGGCGATCGACCTTGAGGATACCGGTATTCTTGGACAGCTGAAGTCGAATGTAGAGGCCTGGTGTGGAAATGAGCTTGAGATCTACAAAAGCTGCCGGGAGTATCTTGAGTTCGTTCCCAGGGGCGTAAATAAGGGGCTTGCGCTGCAGGCTTTCTGCAAAGAACGCGGGATTAAGATCGAGAACGCTATCGCCGCCGGAGACGAGGGCAATGATATCTCGATGATCCGCGATGCCGGTGTCGGCTGTGCGGTGGCCAATGCCCTGCCGGAGGTGAAGGCCGCCGCAGACTACATTACCGAAAATGACAACAATCACGACGCAATCCGTGAGATTATTGAGAAATTCATGCTATAGCTTTACCCGGAATAATTGCCTTTTCAGTGCTTCCCAGTTGAATGGAACCAGCGGGTAGAGATAGCCGCGCCCCGCAAAAGTGCGGCAACTCAGAAAGCAGAATCCGATGAATAAAAGGCCGATGATGAAGCCGGGCAGTGCAAACCAGCAGGTTGCAAGCAGCAGTACGATGCGCAGAAACTTCACTGCGTAGTTCAGTTCCATATTGGCCTGTGAGTAGCCGGCAAGCGTGACGAAGGCCATATAGAGCATGACTTCCGAGTTGAACCAGCCGGAATTTACCGCGAATTCACCGATTACCAGACCGGCGATGACGGAGAGCGGTGTGCTCAGCATATCGGGTGTGTGGACGGCGGCCAGCCGCAGCCCGTCTACCGCCAGCTCCAGGATGAGGAACTGCAGGATCAGCGGGACATGGACTGTCTCCTGTATTTCAATAAAGCGCAGCGCCTCCGGTATCCATTCCGGACGCTGCGAATACAGCAGAAATAAAGGCGTCAGCACAATCGAGAGGAACATGATCAGCATTCGGGTGAGCCGAAGATAAGTTCCGGTGATTGGCGGGAAATAATAATCGTTCGCCTCCTCCGCGATTGCGAAGAGGCTGGTTGGCAGGATCAGCGCAGCAGGGGAGTTGTCCACGAGGATTACGATATCACCCTCGAGGATCTGCGCCGCCGCAGTGTCGGGATGCTCGGAGCGGTGGAAGCGTGGCAGCGGGTTGAACCAGTGGCCGGGAAGCAACAGTTCGGCGAGACTCTCCTGGTTCATGGTCAGCGCATCCACATCAATTTCCTGAATGCGTTTTTTGATCTTTTCAAGACAGGCCCAGTCGACACGGTCTTCCATATAACAGAGAGCAAGGTCGGTGCGGCTGCTTTTCCCCAGTTCACGCATTTCCATGCAGAGTTTGGGTGAGCGGATGCGTCTGCGGATGAGCGCAGTGTTCGCGACGAGCGTCTCCACAAAGCCGTCCCGGGAGCCTCGCAAAGTTCGATCTTTCAGCGGTTCCTCGACGCTCCTGGCCGGATAGGTGCGGCAGTCGATCGTGAGGCAGCCGGAATAGCCGGAGAGGAAGAGGCAGGGTACGCCGGAGAGCAGATTTTTCAGGATATCTTCCGTGTCGGTGAGAACCTCCGACTCTGCATAGGGTAGATTTGTCACCTGGAATTCTTCCAGCGTCTGCGGCATATCATCTTCCTTTCTGCCATAGAAGAACTCCAGTAATTTTTCCAGCATCTCGTCTTTTGTCAGTCCGTCGATAAAGAACAGGCTTGCGTCGTGTCCGCCAACCCTCATCTTCTTTTCCATAATATCAAAATTGCGCTCCACGCCCAGCAGGGCATTCATAGAGACAATATTTTCGTCAAAATTTCCGGATAATCTGCTCATGAAAATCACCTCGCACATAGTCTGCCCTGGAAAACATGAAATTATGTGAAAGCTCTGTGGACGGGTATTGACATTATCAATCGCCCGGTTGTAAAATGAAAAAAGACGACAGGTGAGTTCCACGCGGAGATGGCAGGATGCAGAGAAAATTCCCCTTGTATTTTGATATCACGGACAGAAAGATCGTCATTTATGGAGCGGGCAGAATTGCCACGCGCAGAGTGGAGACTTTATTGGATTTTGCGCCGTCATTGCTCGTGGTTGCGCCTGATGCGTCGCAGCAAATCCGGGAAGCCGCGGCGGCGAAAGAGCTGATTTACCAGACGGCATGTTATGAAAAGGGAGCGGTTCCGGATGACGCCTTTGCGGTGCTGGCGGCGACGGATGATCAGGCGTTTAACGATGAAAA
>JAJPZP010000172.1:0-15135 GCA_021204285.1 Lachnospiraceae bacterium
CTTGTAATCCGTCTCATCCTCATCCGGATCTTCGATCTTGTAACGGCAGGAACCCAGAGCCGACGACGGGGTGTACTTCATGATTGCCAGCTCATCCGCATCCTCCTCGTCCATCACGTAAAGGCGATCATTCAGGACACCGACAATTCCATTCGCCGCGCCATAGACCTTTGTGATGCAGTCCGCATCCAGGCCCGCTTTGATCGCACCGTAGCAGCTCGCGTTGATTACAGAAGACGGTCCGCCTGACTGTCCGATAATCATAGCTCCTCTTAATTCGCTCATTTTTTTCAACCTCCTGAAAATTTTTTATAGAACAGTTCAGAACAACAGCGAAGTGCCCGGGGGCCTGCTGTCCTGAGCAGTTACATATATGGTTACATAATAATATTAAAACGCAAATTTCTCTGCAAAATATGCGTCCAGCTCTTCAATCTTCACGCGCTCCTGCCCCATCGTGTCGCGATCGCGAACGGTGACGCAGCCATCATCCACCGACTCAAAGTCGTAGGTCACACAGAAAGGCGTTCCGATCTCATCCTGACGGCGGTAACGCTTGCCGATATTGCCGCGATCATCGTACTCGCAGTTATATTTTCCGGAAAGCTGCATGTAGATCTGCTCCGCGCCCTCGTTCAGCTTCTTCGAGAGCGGAAGTACGCCGATTTTCACCGGTGCAAGCGCCGGGTGGAAGCGCAGAACGGTACGCATATCACCGCCTTCAAGCTCCTCCTCATCATAGGCCGAACACAGGAAGGCGAGTACCACGCGGTCTGCGCCAAGCGAAGGCTCAATCACATAGGGGATATATTTCTCCTTCTGCTCATCGTCGAAATAACTCATATCCTGGCCGGACACATTCTGATGCTGCGTCAGATCATAATCCGTGCGATCCGCAATACCCCAGAGTTCTCCCCAGCCGAAGGGGAACAAAAACTCGATATCCGTCGTCCCCTTACTGTAGAAGCAGAGCTCTTCCGGAGAATGGTCACGCAGACGCATCTCCTCTTCCTTAATTCCCAGGCTCAGAAGCCAGTCACGGCAGAAACCTCTCCAGTACTGGAACCACTCAAGATCCGTACCCGGACGGCAGAAAAACTCAAGCTCCATCTGCTCAAACTCGCGCGTGCGGAATGTGAAGTTTCCGGGCGTGATCTCATTGCGGAACGATTTCCCGATCTGGCCGATGCCGAAGGGCAGCTTTTTGCGGGAAGTCCGCTGTACATTTTTGAAGTTCACAAAAATCCCCTGTGCGGTCTCCGGACGCAGGTACACGGTATTTTTTGCATCCTCGGTGACGCCCTGGAAGGTCTTGAACATCAGGTTGAACTGACGGATATCGGTAAAATCTTTTTTTCCACAGCTCGGACAGACAATGTCATGCTCGTCGATATAGCTCTTCATCTGCTCCTGCGACCAGCCGTCGATCGGCACTTCCGGCTCTATCCCCTGCTCACTCATATAATCCTCGATCAGCTTGTCTGCACGGAAACGCTCCTTGCAGGCCTTGCAGTCCATCAGCGGATCGGAGAAACCGCCGAGATGCCCGGAAGCAACCCAGGTCTGCGGGTTCATCAGGATTGCGCAGTCCACGCCCACATTGTAGGGATTCTCCTGCACGAACTTCTGCCACCAGGCTTTCTTCACGTTGTTCTTCAGCTCCACACCAAGATTGCCGTAGTCCCAGGTGTTCGCCAGCCCGCCATAGATCTCACTGCCCGGATATACAAAGCCGCGGTTCTTGGCAAGCGCTACAATCTTGTCCATTGTCTTTTCCATCTGTCTGTTTCTCCTCTTTCTATTTTCAATACTACAGGTCACAAAGTCATGAATTCGAATGTCCTAAAGGACTAACTTCGCGTCGCCGCATTCGATTCACGACTTTTGACCCTGGTACTAATATATAATATAAGCGTACTCGTCCTCGTCGTCAATCGGCATGACTTCCGCCATGCGGCTGCTCAGAATCTCGACGTTATTGCTGACATATTTGATCGCGGACTCGGTCTGTACCAGGCACTCGTCGCGCAGCACCAGCACCTTGTTCGAGCTCTTTGCCGTGACCTCTACCGTGTCGTAATCCTCATAATCCGCGTCCCGGAAGACCATATCAAAGGTCAGACCCTCCGCCAGAGCCTCCTCAACCGTTCCCTGAAAACAATAGAGCTCATTGTAGGCGCTGTAGGCCTCCACATCCGGATAATCCAGCAGCAGATAGATGGCGCTGTTCTTCAGCTCCACACTCTGAATCGATACCTGCTCCTCCTCAAAATTCTGATTGTAGGTCTGAATCTCCTTCTCTACCATGAACTTGAATTCGTCAAAGCTGTAGTAATCCTGGGCGAAACTCTCCACGATCGCCTCCGTAATGCTCCCGTCCTTCTGTATGTACAGGGAAGATGCCGACGGCTCAAAAGAGCTGCCGCCGCAACCTGTCAGAAGAAGCATAACAGCCAGCACGCATACAATCTGTAAAGATTTTCTCATGCATTCTCCTCCTCAAAGTCCACACGGACTCTTTCAAAGTATACCCGTTTTACAGACAAGTTTCAAGTATTTCCAACGATTTAAAATGGTGTTCCACATAGTGCTCGCGCAGCCAGGTCACGACACGGCCAAATTCCGCACATACCGGCTCACTGAGCGTGAAGGTATAGAGCTTCTCCACCGGTGAGGCGACCACATACTGAAACGCATAACAGGTGGAGGCATTCAGATTCCAGGATTCGAAAGCTTCGAGCGACTGCGGGCATTCCCCGCTGAAGACCATCGCTTTCAGCTCAAATATGTAACGCGCAAGCTCCCTGGGCAGCGAGAGAACCGACAACGCCCGCAGGGACTGATAGACAAGCCGCAGATAATCCCCCGCGTCCGCATTCTCCCGCGTGTAATAATCCGCAAACTCCAGAAAATACTGCCCATAACAGGAACCTTCGAAATCCGTCATCAGCTCGCTGAAATAATTTGTCACCGAAGCCTGGGCAATGCTGTACGCCGTGCGCCCCTCCCGGACCTGGAACTGTCCGAATGCAAACACATTGGTTGGCGCCAGCAGCTGGCTGTTCGGTCTGCGCGCTCCACGGGCGAAAGCGCGAAGCTTTCCCTGTTCCTTCGTCAGAAGCACGACCAGCCTGTCATAATCGCCCGCCGGCCTCGCGGACAGTACGATCCCCGTCACCGTAAAGCTCTCGCCGCTCATTTTTCTCACCCGTCTCTTTTCTGTTGCCTGCCTGCTTCCGGTAGGCCAGATACTCCCTCACATCCCCGGTATTCACAAACTGACTCCAATGATCCATCTTCCGCCGCTTCCTTTCGTTTCCTCAGAGGTCGTGTACATCAACCTTAGAATCTCCGAAGCGGGCGGCCTCTATACTTCCTTCCGGTCATATCCAAAATTTTTCATCAGGAAATCAGAATCTCTCCAGTCCTTCTTCACCTTCACCCAGAGCTTCAGGTTCACCTTCGCCCCAAGCTGGCGCTCAATCTCAAAGCGCGCCGCGGAACCGATCTTTTTGAGCATGGCGCCGCCTTTCCCGATGATGATTCCCTTGTGGGAAGCCTTCTCACAGACAATCGTGGCCTCGACATCCCAGATCCGTCCATCCGGGCGAGGCTGCATTCTGTCGATCTGCACCGCAATACCGTGCGGAATCTCCTCGCTCAGAAGCTGCAACGCCTTCTCCCGGATCAGCTCCGCAGCGATCTGCCGCAGCGGCTGATCCGTCACCGTATCCTCATCATAAAACATCGGTCCATAGGGCAGGTATTTAAAAATCACCTCAACCAGCGTATCCGTATTCGTTCCCTTCAGCGCGGAGACCGGCACGATATCCGCGAAATCCAGGATCTTCCTCCAGGCATCAATAAAGCCCAGCACCTCTTCCTTTTTTACCTGATCGACCTTGTTGATGACGAGCACGACCGGAACCGTCCCTTTCGCAAGACGCTCCGCGATGCGCTGCTCCCCGGCTCCGATATGGATACCCGGCTCGACAAGCCAGAGTACCACGTCCGACTCCTTCAGCGCGCGCTCGGCGACGCCGACCATGTATTCCCCGAGCTTATTCTTCGCCCGGTGAATGCCCGGCGTATCGAGAAAGACGATCTGCCCCTGTTCACAGGTATACACCGTCTGAATCCGGTTTCTCGTCGTCTGCGGCTTATGGGACGTGATCGCAATCTTCTGTCCGATCAGCCGGTTCATCAGCGTCGACTTCCCCACATTGGGCCTGCCGATCAGCGCGGCAAAACCCGTTTTCTTCTGTTCTTCCATTCTCTTCCCTCTATGCGTTGACGCTGAAGATCTCATCAAACAGATCCTTATCTTTTTCAATGTGCTCCGCGTTTCCGACCACGCAAAGGCTGTCTTCTGCCAGCAGTTCACGAATTCCTTCCGCCAGCGCACGGATATCCGCGCTCTGCACATCCAGCGCCTCATCGCGCACCCTCTGCGCGTCCGCTTCCGTTGTGTGCGTGAGCCATGCCGTCATAGAACGGTTTCCCGCCGCACGCGGCGTCAGGGGCGTGTCCAGCTCACTGAAGGTTCCGATAATGTACTTCGTCATCTCCCGCTCATCCGCCTCAAACTGCGCGACATAATCCGCCGTCCTTTCAAAGACTTCGTTCGTCTGCCGCAGATTCGGATCGCGGTAGGAGACGAGGAAGGCGTCGCCGTGGACGCCAAAACCGCTCATGCAGCCATAAGCGCCGCCTTTCACCCGCACCTGACTCCACAGATACTCGTAGCTCAGGATCACCCGTAATACATGATATGCTCCGGTATAGTGGCTGATGTGTCCTGCGCGCGCCACATACTGGACCGAAGACGGGATTGCGATACCTTCGCGCAGCGCTGGCATTTTCTTCAGCGACTGATCTGCCCCGGGCGGCACGACCGCGTCCCGTATGAGTGCCTGACGCAGTGCCGGGATTTCCCTTTTTACTGCTTCCAGTCCATCTTCACGCGACGTACAGCTGATGATAAGATTCTCCGGTCTCAGCACAAGCTCTGCCACCAGCCGCAATTTACCTGCGAGCTCCTCCTTCCGGGTCTCAAAATCACGATCCATCTCTTCCACAAACTGGTAGAACGTGATGCCCGTCAGGTATTCACTGATACGCGCAGTCGGAGAAAACTTCGAGCGCGCGCGCAGAGCTGCCGCGGAATGTCCGCCGGAGACCAGGTCCATATAAGCCTGAGACTTCACCTCCGATAAAATCTCACGCAGGCGCTTATAATCATCCAGCTTCGAGCTCTTCACAATCTCCCGGATCATTGCAAAGGCAAACGGTGTATTTTCGGTGAGTACACGTGTACGTATCTCATACATCAGCCTGTATTTTTCAGGCTCATGACGGTCTGTATAAAGATTGGTCATATAAGAAATACCGCCCGTATGGCAATTGATCTCGTTGTAAAGCTCCCGGTAGCTGTAGCTCGCGGTATCCACATAGCCAATCACAAATTTCAGGAAGCCAAGATAGGGAAGCAGCTCATCCGGCAGCCTCGTCGCATCGAACAACAGGGTGATATAGCTGATCCCCGCTGTGAAAATGTCCTGGTGTAGCACGGGAAAGCCATCCACCTGAAGCTCCTGATTTACATAGGGTCTTATCTCCCTGCGGATATCCTGCCGTGTGAGCATCGGAATTTTCTTCAGATCCTCCGGTGCATCCTCCTCATCCTGCCAGGCCTTCAGCTCCCGCGTCGCTTTCGCGAGCTCCTCACGCTCCTTCCCACTCAGGCTTTCTTTATAAATTCTCAGCTTCTCCCTCAGTTCTGCGGCCTCCCTTGCCTCCAACCCCGGTTCCGGCTTCAGCGTCAGGATCACGGTATGCGGGTTGTCCAAAATCCAGGTCTGTACCAGCTCCTCAAAATAGCGCCCGTCCAGATGTCTTTTCAGTTTCGCAAAGCTGTCCAGCTCAAGCAGATGCAGGAAAGGCTGCTTTTCGTCGTAAATCCAGCTGTCCAATACCTGCAGCCCGTACATCAGCCCCTTCGGATAGCTGCCAAAATCAGCCTCACGGTAGCGGAATTCATAGTAATTGATGCCCGCCTCGAGCGACTTCCGGTCAAAGCCGTTTTCCACAATGTCCGTGAGCGTCTTCCGGATCACCTCCACAAACTGCTCCTTCTGTGATGCATCCGCGTGTTTCGCGATCACCGAAAAGCTGAGCTGCGCGGTCCCGTTGTCGTACTGGCCGAAAACATCCTTTCCGATTCCTGCGTCAAGCAGCGCCTGCTTCAGCGGCGCTCCGGGCGCGGACAGGAGCGCGTAGTCCAGCACTTCAAACGCAATGTAGCGCTCCGCATCAAGGGCGGAACCCGCTGACACGCTGTAACTTAAGTAAGCCTTGCCCTCCGGCGATTCCTCCTCCGGAATCGAGTAGGGAACCGATTTCTCCACCGGCGCGGCAAAGGGTTTCTGCAGCGCGATCGTGGAATCCACTTCCCTGTACGCAAAATGAGACAGATAATGCTCGTCTATCCACATGAGCTTTTCCGCCATGTCCATGTTCCCATAAAGGTAAAGGTAGCTGTTCGAGGGATGATAATATTTCCGGTGAAAGTCAAGGAATCCCTCCCAGCTCAGCTCCGGGATATGCTTCGGATGTCCGCCCGACTCATGAAAATAGGGGGTGTCCGGATAGAGGGTTGACATAATCTCCCGCTCGAGCTGATCCTCGACCGAGGAGAAGGCTCCCTTCATCTCATTGTAGACGACGCCGTTGATCTCAAGCTCCGCCTCCGGCGACTCCAGCTCATAATGCCAGCCCTCCTGCCGGAAGATCTTTTCCTCCCTGTAAATATTCGGATAAAAGACTGCATCCAGATAGACATGCATCAGATTCTGAAAGTCCTGATCATTGCAGCTCGCCACCGGGAACACCGTCTTGTCCGGATAGGTCATCGCATTCAGAAAGGTATTGAGCGAACCCTTCGCGAGCTCTATAAAGGGATCTTTCACCGGGAAATCCCTGGAACCGCAGAGTACCGTGTGCTCCAGAATATGCGGCACACCTGTGCTGTCTGACGGAGGCGTACGGAAAGCGATGCTGAACACCTTATTCTCATCCTCATTAGCCAGGAGCGCAATCCGTGCTCCGCTCTTTTTATGCCGCAGGAGATATCCCGCGGAGTCGAGCTCCGGCATTTCCTGCTTTTGCACCAGCTCATATGCTGCCAGTTCCTCTATTGCTGCCACTTGCACTACCTCCGGTATTTTTCAGTCTTGTTTAGTATGCGACCTTCCGTCGTTTGTATCCGTATGAGTGGTCAGAAAGAGAGCCGGGGTAACTCTTCGCCCCGGCTCTTCTCACTGTCAAAGATTGGTTTTGAAAAACTCCTCGATTGCTGCCGCAGCGACGTCCTCATCCTCTCCCTCGACGGTAACGGTAACGGTGACGCCCTTCTTCACGCCCATGCTCATGATCGCCATCAGCCTCTTCGCGTCCGCCTTCTTCGTGCCGTTGTCAATCATGACAACACTCTTGTAGGCGCCCGCAGCCTTGGCCAGAAGTCCGGCCGGTCTCGCGTGGATTCCGAGTTCGTCCTGTACAGTGTAGGTAAATGATTTCATTGCTTTTATCTCCTTCTCCTTTATTATTTTTTAACACTCCCGGATGCGTTTCCGAAGCTCAAGCGTGTAGCCCGGAGATACGGAAAGCTCATCGATTCCCATCTGTATAAATTTCGCCGTCAGCTCCATGTCCGCGCCAAGTTCCCCGCAGATGCCGCACCACGCGCCATGCTTATGAGCATTCTCGCAGGTCATCTGAATCAGACGCAGGATCGCCTCATGATGCGGGTCGAAGAAAGCATCCAGAGACTGATTCTGCCGGTCGATCGCCAGCGTATACTGCGTCAGGTCGTTTGATCCGATGCTGAAGAAGTCTACAAGCGGCGCCAGCTGGTCACTGATAACCGCCGCGGCCGGCGTCTCGATCATGATGCCGAGTTCAAAGTCGCCCACCTGGATGTTCTCCCGCTCCAGTTCAAGCCGGACTTCCTCCACGATCTCCTTGATCCGGACAATCTCCTTCACAGAAATAATCATCGGGAACATGATCGACAGCGTACCGTAGGCAGATGCGCGAAGCAGTGCGCGAAGCTGTGTCCGGAACACTTCCTCCCGTGTCAGGCAGATGCGGATCGCGCGGAAGCCGAGCGCCGGATTTTCCTCCTTCGGGAGATCAAAATAGTCGATCTGCTTGTCCGCACCAATATCCAGCGTACGGATAATGACCTTCTTTCCGCCCATGCGGGACAATACGGTCTTATACGCTTCAAACTGTACTTCCTCACTCGGATAATCATCACAGCCCAGATACAGGAACTCGCTGCGGAACAGGCCAATACCTTCCGAATCGTTCTCCAGGACAGCGTCTACATCCTGTACACCGCCGATATTGGAATAGAGATGAATGTGCTTTCCGCTCTTTGTGATGGTCTCCTTGCCCTTCATCTCCTGAAGCAGAGCGCGCTGCGCATCGGCCTTTCCCTTCTTCTCGATCATCTTCGCCATGGTCTCCTCGTCGGGATCAATATAGATCAGTCCCGCGAAGCCGTCCACTACCGCTGTCCGGCCATGATACTCCAGACTGGGTTCAATATCGGTCATCACGAGCGAGGGAATATTCATCGTCCTGGCAAGAATCGCAGTATGAGAATTCGCAGACCCCTTCTGCGTCACAATTGACAGAAGCTTTGACTTGTCAAACTGTACCGTCTCGCTCGGCGCCAGATCCTCGGCCAGAATAATGACCGGCTCCGGCATCGCCTCCGGACTCACCTGCGTACCGTTCAGGATCGAAATCACGCGCTCGGAGATATCCTTCACATCCGCCGCGCGGCCTCTCATATACTCGTCATCCATACTCAGGAACATGGCGGCAAACTGCTCACAGGTCACGAAAACCGCATACTCAGCATTCATCTTATCATTTTCGATAATGCCGTGAATCGAGTCATTATAATCCAGATCGTCCAGCAGCATCTGGTGGACATCAAAGATCATCGCCTCTTCCTCGCCTACATCCCTGAGCGCTTTTTCATAAAGACCTTTGAGCTGTTCGAGCGCTTTCCCCTTTGCAGCCTCATAGCGCTGAAGCTCCGCCGCAGTGTCCTCAACCTGCTCCTTGCTGACCGCCTTCTGCGCTTTCCTGTAAACGAAGATCTTGCCGATCGCAACCCCCTTGAATACGCTCTTTCCTTCTTTGACTATCATGCTACGCCTCCCAACGTATGATTATACTTCATCCGTCTCCTCGTCTGCTTCTGCCTTCTCAATATTCGAGGACTCCCCGACCTCTGCCGGCTCTTCTTCAGCGGCACGCTCCGGTTCAATCGTCACAAAACCCTTCTCCATCTCCTCTATGGCGACAGAGAGCGGCTTTTTCCCACGGCTGTCCACGAAAGCTTCCTCGCCGGCAACAAGCTGCCTTGCCCGCTTGGCAGTGGCCAGAACAATCGAATAACGGCTGTTTACCACCGGCGTATCGCCCTCGCCCTCACTGTTGATCGTTTTCATTAAGTCTGAATAAGACGGATGTAACATAATTATTCTCCTTTCACCAGATCCTCAAGCTCTGCCCGTATCCGGGCTATTTTTTCCCTGTTGTGAACAACCTTCTCGTGCTCACACTCAATAATCGAGTGAACCTGCTCCACGCAGGCGTTCAGATCATCATTCACAATCAGATAATCATATTCTTCAATACCTGCCGCCTCCGTGGCCGCCCGCCGCAATCGCTCCGCGATCACTTCCGGCGATTCGGTTCCCCGTCCTCTCAGGCGCTCCATCAGAGTCGGAATATCCTTCGTCATCACAAAGAGGAGCACTGCATCCGGATACTGCTTTTTCACCTTGCGCGCGCCCTGGATCTCGATCTCCAGAATCACATCGCGCCCTTTGTCAAGCTGCTCCTCCACGTAAGCCCTCGGCGTCCCATAATAATGATTGACATAACAGGCATATTCTATCAGCTCTCCGCCCGCAATCATCTGCTCAAACTGCTCCTGCGTCCGGAAGAAGTATTCTCTGCCCTCCTCCTCGCCGGGACGCGGCTGTCGGGTCGTGGCCGACACAGACAGTGCATACTGCTCATAACGGGCGGTCAGTTCCTTCATAATCGTTCCCTTGCCTGCCCCCGAGAAACCGGAAACAATAATCAAAATTCCCTGTCTGTCCATGTCTGCCCTTCCTGTGTGCTGTCTCTACTCTATATTTTGTATCTGTTCTCTCACTTTTTCAATGCCGGTCTTCAAATCAATGGCACAGTCGGAGAGCTCCAGGTCATTCGCCTTTGACAGCGTCGTATTCGCCTCGCGGTTCATCTCCTGCGCAATGAAATCAAGCCTGCGCCCGATCTCCCCACCGGTCTCCAGCGTCGCCTTCATCGACTCGATGTGACTCTTCAGCCGCACAGTCTCCTCATCGACGCAGATCTTGTCAGCAAAAAGTGTCACCTCCGTGAGAATCCGACTCTCCTCAATCTGGGTGTCGCCCAGAAGCTCTCTCACCTTATCCGTAAGCTTCTGCCGGTACTCCCGCACGATATCCGGGGAGCGCTCCTCGATCCTCGCAACCTGCACGAGCATCTCATCCAGCTTGCCGATGAGATCTGCCCTTAACACGGCGCCCTCACGCTCACGAGCTTCCACAAAACGTTCGCAGGCTCCACGGAGCGCCTGCTCCAGCAAATGCCAGATCTCCTCCTCGTCTTCCTGCTGCTCCCCGATCGAAAGTACCTCCGGAAATCTGGCCAGATCGGAGACACAGATATCATTCTGAAGTCCGAACTCCTGCTCCATCTGCGAAAAATATTGCATATACTGAGCGGCAATCGCCGTATTATAGGCAAGTGAAGTGCCTTTTTTCCCCGTATCCTCATAAGAAATAAAGACATCCACCTTGCCTCTGGAAATATATTCCTTCATAATCACGCGAATCGCCGATTCGAAGAAATTCAGCTTCTTCGGCATCTTGATCGCCATGTCCAGATAGCGATGGTTCACGGATTTCATCTCTACCGTAATCTTCCGGTCTCCCTCTGCTATCTCACAGCGGCCAAAGCCTGTCATACTCTTTATCATTCTAATTTCTTCCTCAAACAGGACACGGACTTGTCGCGTGTCATAATTATACTTATTATAGTTTATTTTGGAAACAGCGTCAAGTATCCCGGGACGATTCCCCTTCTCCGGCAACAGTCATCTGACTACCCTGTAACTTCCGGTATCGCGCAAAAACGTAAAAGGAAATCGCCGCCATGATACTGTCCGAGACAAACTGCGACCAGACGAGTCCATACATGCCAAAAAGCGCGTTCAGCACAAACAGCATCGGAATGTTAATGACCACCCATCTCATAACACCCAGGAACAGCGCTCTTTTCCCATCTCCCAGCGCATTGAAGACATGGACCATAGAGAAGCAGAGAAACATCATCGGCGTGGCCAGAATACGCGCGCGGATGAAATTTGTTCCCAGCTGTACCGTCTGTGCATCCGAAATAAAAAACTGCATCAGCTGCATTGCAAACAGTTCATAGACACAGATGCTCGCAAGACCGACGATCAGTCCGGTCCTGCGCGCAAAATGAATAAAGGAATCCATCCGTTCATGATTTCCCGAGGAAAAATTATACGCCACCAGCGGCACCATACCCTGACAGATACCGATCCCGACATTCAGCGGAAAGCGTTCCACCTTCAGGACAATACCGACCGCCGCCAGCGGGATATCACCATAGGTGACCATCAGCCGGTCGAGCACCACATAGTCGAGATCGAACAGCAGGATCGTCACCGAGGACGGAATACCGACCTCGAGAACGGAGTGGATGCTCTCTTTCTGCGGCATACCTTCCCGGGGATTCATGGTGATGACATGCTGTCCCCTGCCCCGATAGAGGAAATGCAGGAAATAGGCGCAGGCCACGCAGTTCGAAATACAGGTCGCGATACCGACGCCAAGCACCTGATAACCGTCCGGAAGAAGCACGAACATGAACAGCGGGTCAAGCGCAATATTCAGCACGCCGCCCAGCGCGATACCAAAGCTCGCCTTCCGGGAGTAACCCACGCAGCGGATCAGGTTGGAGAGCACATTGGACAACACCGTCGGGATACCGCCGATCACCAGCACGCAGAAAGTGTAATGCCTCGCATAGGCGATCGTATTTTCTCCCGCGCCGACCAGCCCCAGCAGCGGATCCATAAACAGCAGCATACCGACAGAAAAAACCGCTGCCAGTGCAATTGCAAGGTAAATACTGAAGACGCTGACCTTCCGCGCCTCCTGCTCCTCACCTCGTCCCAGCAGACGGGAAATCAGCGTTCCTCCGCCAACTCCTGAAATGCCCGCAAGAGAAATCGTGATATTGAAGACCGGGAGCATCATCGAGATGCCCGCAACCATGTAGGGATCATTTGTCCGTCCCACATAGAAGGTATCCGCCATATTGTAGATCAGCACGATCAGCTGGCTGATCACCATCGGCACCGCCATCAGCCGCAGCGCCTGCGGCACCGGCATCGACTCGAATATTTCCTTTTTCTCTGCTGTTTCGTTCATCTGTACATTCGCCTTCTTTGTTCATTCTGGAAATCAGTGCTACTATTTTAGCCAGAACGAAAACGAATGTCAAGATTTGCCGCGGCGTATCTGCTTCTATTAAAGACCGTACTTCAACCCTGCATCAGTTCCAGCCCATAAATCTCCATAACTTTTCCTTCCGTTCTCTCCCCGGTTTCCGTCTCCTTGTCTTCCCTGCTCTCTTCCTGTAACCCTGGCCAGATCACGAGTGACAGTCCCTCGCTGTCTTCCGGCACGAAAAACCGCCAGCTGTAACCGCTGTCCTCATTG
The DNA here is from genome assembly GCA_021204285.1 of Lachnospiraceae bacterium. GTDB lineage: Bacteria > Bacillota > Clostridia > Lachnospirales > Lachnospiraceae > Hominiventricola. Next base: position 12,870 of record JAJPZP010000172.1, read on the forward strand.
CAGTACTCGATATCAAACTGTCGGGTCTGAGCTATGGTACCAGATTCCTCATCGTAAAGCGCCACCGTAATACAGTCGCTTTTACCCTGTCGCAGCTCCACCCGGCCAAAACTCAACTCGTATACAGTATCCGGCTCCAACTCCTCCAGAAGTACGCCATAACCTGTCTCTGCCTCCGTCTGGTCGATCAGTATGGATTCCTCGCTAAGGACCGTCAAAGATCCCCTCTCTTCTTCCTCCACTGCTTCCTTAAGGCCATAGGAAAACAGTTTGTCGTTGGAAAAACTTCCCGGGTACATCATCTGTATCACCATATCCGGCTGTGAATCCTCAATATAGTCCACCAGTGTTCCCGCCGTATAATGACGCAGATCAATGACATCGACTTCCTGAAACTCCGTGGACAAGAATGCCTGCATCGGCAATGTGAAGCTGTCCTTAATGATGAGAAGCTTCAGATCAGAGGCTGCATCCGCGTTCCGATGCTGAACAAGCATTCTGTCTCCGCCAATATAGACATTATATGCGCTCTTATTAAAATAATCCGGTTCATTCGACTCATAGTACTCCTCCCGGATATTAGCCTCTTCAAACGTTCCTTTGTAGAACTCATTTCTATAAGGAATTGAACAGGATATTTTCGTCTCGAACTTCGGAGTGATCCACATCAGGTCATCTACTCCGCCAAAGTAAATGCCAACCCGTTTCCCGCGGCTTCCAAGGAACCAGTCCTCTTTTGTATGAATCTCCCACTGATTCAGTGAGAGAATCTCCTCGTTAATCTCCGTTTCCGGAAACTTTTCCTGTATATACTCCGTGATTTTCTGGAAACCCACAAAACCGCCCAGTGCGTTCCAGTGATGATCGGTTCTGTAAAAATAAGTTTCTGAGAGTTCCGCCGTGGCACTGGTGTAAGGACGCAGATCAAGCGTGGTTACTCCCGCCTCGTCGAGAGAGGCAAGAAGTTCATCCGCGTTTTCATTGGTATAGTTTGTGATGCCGTCCGGCATCAGCTCCTTTTCCTGATCCACCTTATCCGGTGCCTGCACATACAGAAATTCAATTCCTTTTTCTTCCAGATAACCATCCAGTTCACTGATGCTCTCCGCACGCAGCTCCATATCGAGTTGCTTCATGGTCTCCGCTGTGAGCATGCCGTCATTCAGACGTACAATATCGTTGCAGGTAATCTGTCCTGTAAGACGGGCATAGAGTCCATTCAGATTGATATAACTGTTTTTCCCGGATAAATCTGACCGAAATCCGGAAGAAACATTGTCGACAAATTCTGCAAAGGTAATATTCCCCGCACGCCAGCTTCTCCACTGATCAGTTGTGATCGTATGGTTGTCAAAAGCGCCCCAAAAGATAAAAGAAACGAACAGCACTGCCAGTGCTCTCAGCGCCCATCCCTTATGTTTTTGTATTCGTCTCATCAAGATTCACCTCGTTTTCCTACAGTAGATAATTCCCCGCTTCTGATTTCCCCCGGCTCCTTCTCCCTTCGCATTCAGAAATTGAAATAAATAAAGGGATTGTGCGCGTTGATCACCAGATAAGAAAGTGAGAACATAAACAATACCATCTGGCATGCAGCCGCCAGTGCATTGCACTGCTCTCCTTTTCCCTTCGTTTCCCATCTCTCCCGCAGCTTCCGGAACAGCGGTGTACAGCACAGAATTCCCGCAACAAGCGGTACACGATATTCCTCAAGATAAAACAGAGCGGTCGCATCACCCAGAGCATTCCCGCTTAATCCCAGCATGCTGAGAAGATAATGCCAGGCTATATGCAGCCCCTCTGAGCGGAATAACACCCACAAAAGCAGGACAATCAACAGTACAAAGCCGCGGTAACACCAGCCCAGCAGTGGGTACTCCTCCACCCGCCTTTCCATTTTCAGAAGCTTCTCCGCGCAGATGAAGAAGGTATAGATCGCTCCCCAGGCAACAAATCCCCAGTTTGCCCCATGCCAGATTCCGGTCAACAGCCAGACCACGCACAGATTGAACACAAGTCTCCGCTTTGTCCGGACGCGGGAACCACCGAGCGAGATATACACATAATCGCGAAACCACGAGCTTAAGGAAATATGCCATCTGCGCCAGAATTCGGAAATCGTCTTCGAAATATAAGGGTAGTTAAAATTTTCCGGAAAATGGAATCCCAGCATTTTTCCTAAGCCGATCGCCATATCAGAGTATCCTGAGAAATCAAAGAAAATCTGCAGCATATAGCAGAGCGCTCCCAGCCATGCCATTGCCAC
>JAJPZP010000172.1:15145-18620 GCA_021204285.1 Lachnospiraceae bacterium
CCGAGCGACCTCCATTATCCCACGAAGCGTCCGCCACAATGGACAACAGATTTGCCAGCAGAACCTTCTTGTTGAAGCCGCGCAGAAAACGCAGAACTCCTTCTGAGAACATATCAGCGGTAATTTCACGGTACTCAATTTCCTTCTCCACCATATTGTATCGCACAATCGGACCTGCAATCAGCTGCGGAAACAACGAAATATACAGCGCGACATAGCCCGGATTTTTCTGAACCTTTGTCCCACGATACACATCTACTACATAGCTGATCGCCTGGAAAGTAAAGAAAGATATTCCGATAGGCAGCTCAAATTCTGTCCGCACTATCCAGTGTGAAGTAAAGGGCAGATAGCGCAGCAGCGTCGCCGTAAAGAAATTCATGTATTTGTATCGAAACAACAGAAGGAGATTCATTGCCACTGTAAAAAAGAGTGTAAATTTACAGTAATTTTCTTTCCCCTCTTCCCTTAATTCGCTCATTTTCCAGGCGGAGAAGTAATTAAACAGGATCGACCCCACCATGATCAGCAGAAACCCCGGCTCTCCCCAGCCATAGAAAAACAAACTGGCCAGCATCAGCCAGTAATTTCTCATTTTTCGGGGAAGAATAAAATAAATGCCCAGCACGACCGGCAGAAACAGAAACACAAATTCCAGACTCGTAAATAACATTTCCCTCGAACACTTCCTCTTTAGTCATCATTGGGATAATTATAGTCGCACGTTTGTGCTACTGTCAACAAAAAGTTACCCATCTTTGGCATAAAGGAGGCCGTCATGAAGATCTATCATTACGCAAACGGAACATGCAACGCCTCCGGCGCCCAGATCAAACGCTTACGGGAGGAAGCCGGCTGGTCGCAGGAGCAGCTCGCGGCCCGCACCCAGCTCGCCGGCCTCAATCTGAACCAGAAGGCCATCAGCCGCATCGAGACCGGCGAACGTGTCATTCCGGATTATGAGCTGCTGTATTTTTCTGAAATTTTTCAGGTATCGGTGGAGACGCTTCTGAAGGAGGATGGCTCTTCCAATCAATAACTCTCTTTGTGCAGCTTTCACAAATAATATGAACAATTTGTTAAACCCGATGACACAGCCCGTTTCTTCGTGTATACTTTAAACAACTGCTTGTCCCATTATCAAATCCTGCAAATACTTCCAGAGTATAAAATCATATTTTCAACATATAGTAGAAAAACGTACGTTATGTTCATTATTGACATTCCGTACGCAAAATATTATAATACAGAAAAACGGAAACAGGAGATGATTCATATGTTAATGGAGCAGGCCACAGAAGTAAGAAAACAGTGGAGTGCTGTCTGCGACAGCGTGATCCATGAAAAGCCAAAATTTATCAAGCGCACAAGGGACAAAATGTGGTTTTCCAGTCTCGATACCATGGTAGATATTTTAGATGGCTATCATTTTACCGCAGAGAAATATGTAGAAGATGACGGCTCCATTACCCTGTCTCTGAACGAGATCGATCTGGTGGAGAATGGGAAAGAGGAGGCAGATACCCGCCTGGCTCTTGGAAAATCCATTCTGGAATACGCAACGGATTACTACAGAGAATACGAACGTTACAGCCGCTCTCCAAATCGCAAAAGTCACATTCCATATGTGTTCAAGGCTCTGATCATGGATGACCCACAGCAGATTGGAGACTGTATCATATGCCAAAATGGAAAGAACTAAAGAGATTCTGTGAGCACGACGGCTGGGAACTCTATAAAAATACAGATCACTACTTTTTCAGGAAAACGGATGAAGACGGAAGTATCCGCCTGACGAAAGTTTCAAAAGGTTCCGGAGAGATACATCCACATATGTGGCGGGAAATTCTGAAAAAGCAGCTAAAAGTGACACAGGAATATTTCAACAGCAAAATCTGATATAAGGAGCAAACACAACTATGGCCTTCGATGGCATCACCGTCGCCTGTATGGCTCACGAATTAAATACGAAACTATCCGGCGGGCGCATCTCGAAGATCGTACAGCCGGAGACGGACGAGCTTCTGCTGACCGTCAAGGCGAAGGAAGGAAACGTAAGGCTGCTGCTCTCTGCCTCTGCGAGCCTTCCCCTCGTCTATCTGACGGAGACGAACAAGACGGCGCCGATGACGGCGCCGAATTTCTGCATGCTGCTGCGCAAGCACCTGAGCGGCGGGCGCATTCTCTCCGTCACGCAGCCCTCGATGGAGCGCGTACTGCGCTTCGAGATCGAGCATCTCGACGAGCTGGGCGATCTCTGCCGCAAATATCTGATCATCGAGCTGATGGGCAAGCACAGCAACATCATCTTCTGCACGCAGGACGATCAGATCATCGACAGCATCAAGCGTGTGTCCGCCAATATGAGTTCGGTGCGCGAGGTGCTCCCTGGCAGACCCTATTTCATACCGGATACACAGGGAAAATCCGATCCACTCACGATCGCGGAGCCGGACTTTATCACGCTGATCGGTGCGAAACCCGCGAAGCTCGCAAAGGCGCTCTATAGCTCGCTCACAGGCTTAAGCCCGGTCGCGGCGGAGGAGATCTGTCACCTGGCCTCGCTTGAATCCGACCGCCCCGCGAATGGGTACGAAGCAGAGGCACTGCTGCACCTGTACCGAACGCTTCAGAGCTATCTGGAACCGGTGGCGGCATGGAAAGCCGTGAATTTTCCTGCGCCTGAAAATGCGGTAAGCAAGATCTCAGTGGCTTCAATATCATCTTCCGATTCAGCAAAAACGGAAAACAGAAGTGCAGATTCTCAGGAGATGACAGGCGTCACAACGTCAGACAATGCATTTACGCCCTCCATCTACTATGATGGCAAAAATCCGGTCGAATTTTCCTGCCTGCCGCTGACGCTCTACGCAGACTGCCGCCGCGAGTCCTACCCCGGCGTCTCGCTCATGCTGGAGCACTATTACGCGGAGAAGAACACGCTGAGCCGCATCCGGCAGCGCTCGACCGACCTGCGCCGCATCGTACAGACCGCGCTGGAGCGCAATGTCAAGAAGTACGACCTGCAGGCGAAGCAGCTGAAGGACACGGAAAAGCGTGAAAAATACCGCGTTTACGGCGAGCTCATCAACACCTATGGCTACAGCGTGGAGCCCGGCAGCAAAAGCTTCCGCGCGCTCAACTACTACACAAGCGAGGAGATCGAGATCCCCCTCGACCCGCAGATTCCGGTGCAGGAGAACGCCAAGAAATATTTTGACCGTTATGGGAAATTAAAGAGAACATACGAGGCTGTCACCGCCCTTCTCAAGGAAACCGGTGAGGAGATCGAACACTTACGCTCCATCCAGACTGCGCTCGACATTGCGCTTAAAGAAGAAGATCTGGCAGAAATTCGCGAAGAGCTGATGCAGTCCGGCTATATCCGCAAGCGCCCGCAGAACACGAAACGGCCGAAGATCACGTCGAAGCCCTTTCACTATGTCTCTTCCGACGGCTACGACATGTATGTAGG
>JAJPZP010000172.1:18630-28169 GCA_021204285.1 Lachnospiraceae bacterium
TATGTAGGGAAAAATAATCTGCAGCACGACGCGCTGACCTTCCAGTTTGCGAACGGCAACGACTGGTGGTTCCACGCGAAGGGCGCGTCCGGCTCCCACGTCATCGTACGGACGAACGGAGACACGCTGCCTGACGCCACCTTTGAGGAGGCCGCGCGGCTGGCGGCACACTACAGCGCGAACCGCGACGCGGAGAAGGTCGAGATCGACTATGTCGAGAAAAAACAGGTGAAGAAACCGAACGGCGCGAAGCCCGGCTTTGTCGTCTACTATACGAACTACTCGATGATGATCAGCCCGGATATTTCCGGAATTCAGGAGCTTTAAAGCATTCGCAAAAGGGGCGTCCCACCCCGGGACGCCCCTCTTACTTTCACCGTCTACTGAAGCGCTTCCGCAATCGCCTCCGCCGCCAGCTTGCCGCTGGTCACCGCCCAGCCGTTGTTCGCGCCGGAAGGAGAATCGTCTCCCATAACGCCCCCGACCGTCTCGCCGGACGCATACAGGCCTTCGATCGTCTCGCCGGAAGTATTCTGCACCTCCAGGTTTTCATTGACGACCAGACCGCCCATCGTCGTGGCAAAACGCGGCTTCTGCTCTACCAGATAGTAGGGACCGTCGCCGATCTCCATCGTCAGATACTCGGCCGGACGGCCAAAGTCCTCATCCTCGCCGTTCTGTACAAAGCTGTTGTAGCGCTCTACGGTCGCCGTCAGCGTATCCGCATCCATACCGGCCAGCTTGGCCAGCTCTTCCAGCGTGTCCGCATGATAGAAAATCGGGGTCGTGGAGCCGTTATTTTCAAGATATCCTTCGATATCCTCCTCGCTGATACCCGCGGAACTCACCGCCGGCACAAACTCCTGGAAGGTCTCTTCATCCATCAGCAGATACAGCATCTGATCTGTCTGCTCAAGCTCCGCTTCCAGAATCGTACGGTTGGATGCCTTCTCGTTGACCACACGCTCACCCTCCGGACTGACCAGGATGCCGCTCATCGTGTAAGCTTTATATCCTCCGTTAATCGTAGACTTCGCAGTGCCTTCCGATACTTCGATGCCGTTCGGATATCGTTTTCCATATTCCATCAGGCGCGTATCCGCGTCAATCCCCTCAGCGGTCGCCATGATAATTCCATCTCCCGTGGAGGACACCGGTCCATAATACAGCGCATTCTGCATCTCTTCCATCAGCAGATCATCGTTATTTCCATAGCCTCCGGTCGCCAGGAGCACCGCATCTGCATTGATCGTGTAGTCCACTGTGTCGCTGGACGCCGCCACACCGACCACCGCGCCGCTGTCATCCGTCAGAAGCTCATTCGCCTGGGTACTCAGGAGTACGGTTGCTCCGGAATCCTCAACCAGCCCGCGCAGTGCCTCGGCCGCACCGGAACCGCCGCCCGTATAGGCAAGCTCACGGTCGTAAGTATATTCCGCCAGCTGGTGCAGACCGCTCTCCGTGTCATAGGTTACACCCTGCTCCTGCAGCCAGTCAGACGTCTCGCCGACGTTCTCCGCATAAAGCGTTACCAGCTCCGTTACGTTCAGGTTCGCTCCGTTCGCCATGAAATCTTCTACCATGCTCTCCACGGAATCCTCCGTCACGCCCAGGTCGATCTGCAGCTGGGAACCCATGACCACCTGATTGCCGCCGCTGATCGAGATCGCGCCGCCCATGTAGGACATCTTCTCCACCAGGATCACGTCAAGTCCGAGCTCCGTCGCGCGGATGCAGGCTGTCATACCGGAACCGCCTCCGCCTACGATGACCAGATCCGCCTCCAGCGTCTCCTCCATCTTCTCGGCTGTCGCCTCAATCTTTACGGATTTCAGCGCTTCCGCATCTCCGCCGGCCTGCGTCACACAGTTCGCAACCGCTTCAATGATCGCCGTCGAAGTATAGGTTGCTCCGCTGACGCCATCAATGCCAAGCGACTGTGTCTCCACGATCTTGCCGGGAAGCTGATCGACCGCGTTCGAGCCGATGCCTTCCGTCTCCTGGTGATCCGTCACTTCCACGCTCTCAATCGCGTCCTCGCTGAAGGTCACCTCCACGGTCACCGCACCGTTCAACCCCTGCGCGGACGCCGTGTAGGTACCGGGAGCGTAGGTCGCACCTTCGGCGACTTCCGCGATCTCCGTCGCCTCCGTGGTCGTGGCGCTCATCTCCGCGGCGGTGTTCTCAGCCGTATCGCCGGATACAAACACCCCTTGCAGCACTACAAGCACCACGATGCAAACAGCTCCCGCAATCACACCTTTGATAAAGGTACTGCGGGAAATCCTTTCCTTTTTCAAAACTACTCCTCCTCACTTTCTATATAGATAAGCAGATCATGCGGCAGACAGGCAATCACGCCGCCGGTCTCTGACAGCGCGCCACTCTGGACACAAATCTGATCGGGACAGTCCGCCTCGGTCACACACACACCACCGTCCTGTACCCGGATGACATTGTAGCCCACAATATCGTCCTCGATGCGCAACTCCGTATCCTTCGAGAGGTCCAGCTTCTCATAGACTTCCCCCCGATATTGAATTACGGCATACACCGCCGGTTCTTTCGACGCCCTGTAGCGCTGGAACAAAAGTTCGGTGACCGCTATCAGGAGCACCAGCGTTGCAAGCACGATCAGATTTCGTTTCTGTTTCGACATGATCTGTTATCCTTCCCATCTCAGAAAAAAACATGCTCCCCTCCCTTAAAAGGGAAGGGAGCATATCACAAAATTCTACTGGCTGTCCGCGTCGATCGCATTCGCCGCTGTGCGTCCGGAGACGAGGATCTCGACGATCGCGTTGCCGCCCAGGCGGTTGCCGCCGTGGATGCCGCCGGTAACCTCACCAGCTGCGTAAAGGCCCGTGATCGCGTTTCCGTCAGCGTCCAGCACATGGCGCTCAGTGTCGATCGATATGCCGCCCATCGTATGGTGCGTCGAAGGAGCCATTACACGGATGCGGATGACCGCGCCCTCCAGATTGTAGCTATCCTCGATGTAGTTGCCGTCCTCATCGGTCTCGACATCACCGATCAGTGCACTCGCCTGGCTCTTCTCGATGCCGTCGGAGGGCTGCTCGCCCGCCATGATCGAGCGGTCATAGGCCTCAATCGTCGCGTAGATGTCCGCGGGATCGGCCTCCATGCCGAACTCATCCAGAACTTCCTGCATTTTCTCCTCACTGGAGACAAGATAGACTCTGCCGTCCACTTTCTCATCCAGCTCATACGGATAACCCGCGCCCGGAGAGACGTTTCCATTGGAGAACTCAAGGAAGACGCCCTGCGTTCCGTTGTACTCGATGCCGTTTGCGAACTCGCCCAGCGACAGAACATCGCGCTCCGCGGACTCATTCACGAAACGGGTACCAGTCGTCGGATTGATATACACACAGCCGGTGCCGCCGCCAAAGGCCAGATCGCCGTCGTCAATCCAGGAGATCGGCATCATCTGCGTCCAGCCCTCGCCGACCGTAGCCGCTCCGGCTTCCTCCGCCATCGTAATGCCGTCGCCCTGCAGCGAGGAACGGTTCGTGGTCTCGGTGTCGGAATTAATGTAGCTGACATCCCAGTACTCATTGGTCTCGATGACCTTGTCAATATTTGCCGCATAGCCGCCGGTCGCCAGCACCACGCCCTCGTTCGCGTAGGCGTAGACGGTCGTGCCGTCATACATCGTCGCCTGCACGCCGATCACCGCGCCGTCGTCATCCAGCAGCAGATTCTCCGCCGTGGTACGGGTCATGATCTTATTCTGATCCGCCGTCTCAGAAGTCTCAAGCAACGTATTTCTCAGAGAGACGAAATAAGTGCCCCAGTTTCCGGTCTCATCCGCCTCACCGTCGCCGTCCAGATCGCAGCCCTGATAACCGTTCTCTCTGTACCACAGCGCGCCGATCAGCGTCGTCTGACTCGCGTCGTCAAACAGTGCTCCCTGATCCTCGAGCCATTCCTTCAGACCCTGGCCGCCATAGATAAACTGGCTGACCAGCTCATAATCGCCATAATTCCACTCCGTCATATCATCGTTCGGACGAAGTCCGCCGTAATAGGTCTGGAAAATGTGGAGATTGACAGTGGAGAACAGCGTAATCTGGCTCTCCGGCACGCCCGCGTCGAGCTGTGGCTGCGCCCAGTCAAGATACTCCTGAATCTCCTCTTTCAGCTCCTGCAGTGTCTCCAGATATTCCTCATGAACACCGTGCTGGCTCAGCTCCTCGATATCGCCGGCCACAAACTCATGATCCTGATAATATTCCTCGTCAAAGGGCTCCTCGGACCACTCCAGAATCGTCTTCAGCGTGTCGATGCAGCCCTGCACAGACATGACCTTGTCATAAGTCTGACCGTCGTAATCCCCCACACCAGTCGTCGCATCCGGATCCTCCGGATCCCACACCAGATACGGCATCACCGACTGATAATAACCGCCCGACACCAGTGTATTGCCGCCGATCTCCGCGTTCTCCTCGATGACCAGAACAGTATCGCCGTTCTGTGCCGCCTGCGCCGCAGCCGCCATACCGGCGCCGCCCGCTCCGACGATTACAACATCGTAAGTCTCCTCGATATCCTCCTGCGCTTCATGCACGACCGTATTCTTCTGGAAAGTGCTTGCATTCGAGACGCCTGCCTGCTCTGCTGCGTCGTTCAGAGCCTCGCGGATCGCTCTGCTCGTAAAGGTCGCTCCTGACACCGAGTCAACGCCGGAACCATTCGCCGCGATCGCGTCCTCAAACATGATGTCATACGCGACGTCGCCCACATGAGCGGTCTCGGAGGAGGTGTTCACTTGAATATCCGTGATCGCCGTATCGCTGAAGGTCACATCCAGCTTGACCTCTCCTTTGTATCCTTCGCCAGTTCCCGTGTAAGTACCCGCCGTAAACGTCAGCTCGCCGCCCTCGTCCGCCACCGAGGTATCCGTTCCGCTGACCGCCGCGTCGATCGCCGCCTGCGCGGCTTCACGGATGCCATCCGATGTAAAGGTCGCCCCGGATACACCGTCGATCTTGGCACTCTGCGCGTTGAGAATCTGCTGCGCCAGCTCATCCAGCGCCGCACCGCCTATGGTCTCCGTTTCACTGTCACCGACCGTCTCCACCGCCGTGATAGAACTGTCGTCTGTCGTGATCGTGACCGACACCAGACCGCCGAATCCGGACGCCTCGCCGGTATAAGTACCAGGTACGTATGTCCCTGCTTCACCAGCTGGAGTCGCTGTCGCTGCACCACCCGCAGAAGCACTGTCAGAGGAGTCAAACTTCGCCTCCGCCCCCTGCAGTGCTACCAGCACCGCGATGCTGATGACTCCCGCTACAACACCCTTGATAAAGATATCGCGGGGAATTCCATTCTTTGCCACAATTTTCCCTCCTTTTTGGATTTTAATTTTTATAAAAACTCACATTTGATGAGTCTTTATTCTTTTATAACCGTCACTTCCGCTTCTGTCTCAAATTCTCCGCCGATCCCCTCCGTCACATAGACCTCCCGGTCTTCCGTTACAAAAATCGCATCGAACTCATCGGCGTGCGCTCTCCAATACTCCGTCGCCTCGTCGAGTCCCATCAGGTAAAGCGCCGTCGAGAGTGCGTCCGCGAGCATTCCGTTCTCCGAGACAATCGATACCGAAATCAGCCCGCTGTCCGCCGGACAGCCGCTGCGCGGGTCGAGGATATGAATGTAGGTATTCCCGTCCTCCTCGAAATAACGCTCGTATCCTCCCGAGGTGATGACCGCCTTGTCCACGACCGGAAGCGCTCCTAAGATACTCCCTGTCTCACCGTCAGGATCCTGAATACCGATTCGCCAGTCCGAGCCGTCCGGCTTCGTCCCCAGCGTCTGTACATTGCCGCCGAGAGAGACCATGCCGGATGTCACGCCGTACTCCGCATAGATCTCCATGATGCGTGCCGAGGTGTAGCCCTTTGCAATCCCGCCAAGGTCAAGCATCTGTCCTTCCCCGAGCGTGACCTGATCACCCTGTAACTCAATCGCAGAGGCATCCACAAGCGCGAGCGCTTCCTCAAGCTCCTCCTCCGTCGGCACATGGTACTCTCCGGAGTAGAAGCCCCAGAGCTCCACGAGCGGATAGACTGTCACATCAAAGAGACCACCAGTCTCCTCATAAATCGTGAGCGCCTCCTCGAGAATCACGCACGTGTCCTCCGAGAGCGTCCCTCCGCCATCCGCGTTAATACACGAGACCTCGCTCGTCGCGCTGCCGGTCGACAGAAGCGCATCGAGTCGTTCTACCTCTTCCACTGCCGCCTCTACGGCGGCCTCGGCATTGCGCCCATAAGCGGTAAAGCTCATGACCGTATCCATGGCCAGAATCTGTGTCTGATATACAGTGTTACTTCCCTTCTGCCGATACTGACAGATGCAGCCGACCACAAGCACGACCGCGACCACGCCCAGCAGGGATAACAGGATTTTTCGACTCATCGTTTACTGCATGGTGATGATCTTCGTCGGGCATTTTTCCGCGCATTTGCCGCAACCCACGCACTTATCGTAGTCGATCACCGCCAGATTCCCTTCCACATGAATCGCATCGTGCTCGCACTGCCGCTCACAGGCCTTGCAGCCGAGGCAGCCCGCCGTGCAGACCTTCTTGACCTCCGATCCGCGGTTCTTATTCGAGCAGCGCACCGCGTAGCTTCTGTCCGCGCGCGCGATCTCGATCAGTCCCTTCAGACAGGCGGCCGCACAGAGGCCGCAGCCCACGCACTTTTCCATGTCGACAGATGCGACGCCGTTTACCACATGGATCGCATCATAGTTACAGGCTTTCACACAGGAGCCAAGCCCAAGACAGCCGAAACTGCACGAACCAACCGCCAGCCCGGCCAGCACCGCCGCGCGGCAGTCGTCGATACCGACATAGCTGCACTGATTCGCAGTGTGCTCACAGTCGCCCGCGCACTTCACCAGCGCGGTTTTGCGCTGCGCCGCCTCGGCCTCCACGCCCATGATCGCGCTGATCTTCTCCACCATCTCGGCAGAACCGACCGGGCAGGCGTTCATCGGGGCTTCGCCCTTCGCAATCGCCGCCGCCACTGCGTCGCAGCCTGCATAGCCGCAGGCGCCACAGTTATTGCCTGGGAGACATTCCCGCACGGCGATTTCCTTCTCATCTACTTCCACATAAAATTTCTTACCGGCTCCCACCAGCGCGATGCCGATGATCAGGCCGATCACGCCGACGACGAGCGTCGCTATGATAATTCCCTGCATATTTTCATTCCTCCCTTACAGGCCGGAAAAGCCCATGAACGCGATCGACATGAGCGCCGTGCACAGAAGCACGATCGGCGCGCCGCGGAACGGAAGCGGAATCGCCTCCTCATCCAGACGGCCGCGGATACCGGCCAGCACCACAATCGCGATCGTATAGCCAACCGCCGTGCCAAAGCCGGCGAACATGCTCTCCACCAGGTTATATCCGTTCTGCACATTGGTCAGCGCCACGCCGAGCACCGCGCAGTTGGTCGTGATCAGCGGCAGATAGATGCCGAGCGCCTCGTAGATGCCGCGGGACGTCTTCTTGAGGAACATCTCCACAAGCTGTACGAGCGCCGCAATGACCAGGATGAAGACGATTGTCTTAAGGTAATCCAGATTGAACGGTACCAGTATAAAGTCATACAGAAGGCTCGCCACCGCCGAGGCGATCGTCATGACAAAGATAACCGCCGCACCGAGGCTGGCTGATGTCTTAATCTGACGTGAGACGCCGACGAAGGAGCAGATGCCGAGAAACTGGCTTAAGACCACATTGCTCACCAAAGCATTGGTCACGATAATCATAATCAAGGATGTCATGCTTCTCCCTCCTTTTTCTCATCTGCGCAGGGCTTCGCGCAGGCCGCACAGCAGCCGTCGCAGCCCTCGACCATCTTGTTGGCTCTGGTCGACATGCCAAATCCGTTCATAATCGCCACCACAAAAGCCAGCACCAGGAAGGCTCCCGGAGCCTTCACGAAGACGGCGATCGGCTCATAGAAATCCGGCATCACCTGCACGCCGAAGATCGTGCCCGCACCGAGCAGCTCACGGAAGACGCCGAGGACAAACAGCGCGATCGTGAAGCCAAGCCCCATGCCAAGTCCATCCATCACCGAGAGGAAAGGCGGATTTTTTGAGGCATAGGCCTCCGCGCGGCCAAGGATGATGCAGTTGACCACGATCAGCGGGATATAGATGCCGAGTGCGTTGTACACGCTCGGGGTATAGGCTTCCATCAGAAGCTCCGTCACCGTCACAAGCGAGGCAACGATCACGATGTAGGCGGGAAGGCGCACATCGTCCGGAATCACCTTCCGCAGAAGGGAGATAATCAGGTTTGACAGGATCAGCACGGCCATCGTGGACACGCCCATCCCGACGCCGTTGATCGCTGACGTCGTGACGGCAAGCGTCGGGCACATGCCAAGCATCAGCACAAAGGACGGGTTTTCCTTTACCACGCCATTATAGATACGTTCTACCCAAGGTTTCATCTCGCATCCCTCCTCACTGCACATTCGCCGCGTAGAAATCAAGCGCGGCGTTGACTGCGTTGACGACTGCCCCGGATGTGGTGGACGCGCCGGACACGGAATCAATCTCGTTATCCGCCGTGGAACCACCGGATTTGTTTAAGATAAACTGGTCGGTATTGACCCCTGCGAACTGGCTCTTGAAATCATCTTCATCACAGAGCATACCCATACCGGCCGTCTCATTCAGCTCCGTGAAGGAGATACCGTTCACCGTACCGTCCGCCGAAATACCAATGGAAAGCGTGATATTTCCATCATAACCGTCTCCGCTCGTCGCACTGATCACATAGCCGACGATATTGCCGGAGGCATCATAGCCGACCACCATCTCATTAATGTAAGCCCTGCCAAAGTCTTCGCCGTATACCTCACCGTCCAGAGCCTCGACCGCCGCAGTGATCGCGTCATCATATCCAAAGCTCTCCGCGTCCGGACACACTTCCTGATAGGAAGCTGCGCTCGCTGCAAGATTCTGCGCATCAATCGTATCTTTGGTCAAGCCGTACACACCGCTTAAGGCCACGCCCGCGATCAGCGTGATCGCGAACAGGATCAAAGCGGCCTTCGGGATCGGGAAGCTCCTCTTTCCATCTGCGGACTCCTCTTTCTGCCTCCGCAGGCCGTAGGGAACCGGCACTGTAATCTCATCGATCAGCGGTACGAGCATATTGGAAATGACGACCGCGTAGCTGACAGAATCCGCCGCGCTGCCGAAGATGCGGAACACCCCGCTCAGGACACCGACCAGAATACCAAAAAGGAGCCGCCCCGTCGATGTGACCGGACTCGTAACCGGATCGGTCGCCATAAAGAACGCCGCCATCACAATGCCGCCGCCCGCAATATGCGCGAGAATGAAGACCGGGTCAAAGCCCCGTCCGCCGAAGATCGCCACAAAGGCCGCGAAAGACACCAGCGTTGCGACCGTGATTTCAAAGGTGATGCCGCCCAGCGCCCAGAGGATCAGTCCGCCGAGAAAGAGCGCCGCAG
>JAJPZP010000172.1:28179-28830 GCA_021204285.1 Lachnospiraceae bacterium
TAGCCGTCGACTGCGTTTTTTGTCACAATCCCGCTGTACCCGATCAGCAGAAAGCAGCGTCCGCCCAGCGCCGGGTTCATGAAGTTGTGCCCCAGTCCGCCGAAGAAGCACTTGACAATCAGAATTGCAAACAGCGCGCCCGCGAAAGGAATGTAGAGCGGTACGCTCGCCGGAAGGCAGAGTGCCAGCAGAAGTCCGGTCAGCACCGCGCTTCCGTCCTTCAGCGTATTTTCTCTGCCCGCTATGTAATCAAAGACAAACTCGGTCAGTGTCGCTGTGACAACTGACATCAGAATCACCAGGACAGCCTGCAGCCGGAAATGCCAGATACCCATAACAGTCGCCGGCATAAGGCAGAGGATCACGTCCAGCATGACACTGCCTGTCGTCAGCTTGCTCCTCACATGCGGGCTGGAAGAAACATTGTATAATTTACTCATCTTCTGTCCTCCCCCTTTACTTTCTCTTTGCGGCCGTGATCTCCGCCTTCGCCTGCTTGAACAGCTGCATCAGCGGTCTCTTGGCCGGACAGATGAAGGTGCAGGAGCCACATGCGATGCACTCCAGACCGTACAGCTTCGTTTCAGAGCGTTCTTTATTCTTACGCTCTGCTGCCTCCGCCATCATCTGCGGCGTCAGGCCGAGCGGACA
>JAJPZP010000098.1 GCA_021204285.1 Lachnospiraceae bacterium
TCATCAGAAATGTAACGCTCTGCTGCCCTGCATTTCCCGCACAGTCATATGCCATGACAATTACCTTCTGCCAGCGATCGTGCTCTTTCAGTACATAATCGCTGATCTCCCCGGAAAGCCGTTCCAGTCCACTGTCTGTAACTTCGTAAGAAGCCTCTCCCAGTACAAGCTCTTCATTGTCCCGCTCCACAACGCGTATGACAAGTCGTTCCATCTCATTATTATCGAAGTAACTGACAAGCAAAGGCATTTCAGAAGCATTATAACGCTCCCCTTCCGTAACGCCGGTAAGCGTCAGCCCCGGTCCCTCTGTATCTAAGCAAAACAGGATCGTTGTCGCATATTCACGATATGCCTGACTCTCATTCGTCGTGGAATTTTCTTCCATGTCCCGCGTATAGAACAGCACCCGGTAACTGCCGTCCTCCTCAAAGTTTGAAGCTTTGATTTCATAATCTGTCCGTTTCCAGCTGCAGTCACTGTCCGGATTAACGCTTTCCGCCGCCGTGTAATCCTTATTTTTCATGAGCTGTACGCTGTTCTCATCATTGTGTGTCACTTCAATCCAGGTCTCGTCTGCACGGCTCAGATTATACTCGGTCAGTGTCAGAGTCGGCTCCTCTTTCGTGTAATATTGTTCGAGCAGATTCAGCGTCTCCCGACCCAGGACATAGACAGACCCAAAGCGATTCAGCGAAAAGGTGATGCTGTTCTCAGACGCATCGTTTTCATTGCCTGCAAGATCGGTCACCTGTACCGTCAGCGTGTAGACCGCATCATTATCCACTGTCTCCTCTATTTCATTAAGGTACCAGGTTCTGCCGCGAAGTGTTCCGAAACCGGTAAGTTCCTCGTCAATGGTATTCCACTTTGAGCGTGTCAGTTTGACAGAAACCTCATCTGAATCATAGTTTACGTCCTCGATGCTGATATAAGGGGCGAAGATGTCCCCCACATTTTCCTCTTCCACCTCTCCTTTTCCATAGGCTTTCTGATCCTTCACCGCATGGAAACTGATTTTCGGCGCGGTCCGGTCAATCACAAAAGCCTCGCAGCTCACCGGCAAAGATACATTACCCGCAAGATCGGTCACCGTCCCACTGAAGCTGTAGACTCCATCTACATAAAAGGACGCGGATGCCGTATAAGTTCCATCAAAGGAAAAGGAAGTCGTGATGCCACCGTCAGAAGCATTCACCACAATATCCGAGTTTCCTGCAAAGTTTACATCTGTCACACTCAATGTAGCTGTACGGCTGTCTTTATAATAAATGCCATTTACAGCAGAATAATTGTCAAATTTCAGCTCTACCGTTGGAACTGTCATATCGACCGTGAACGCGCGCGGTGCGGCGCCCTCATAATATGCCTCCGCTTCATGCCCGAGCAGATCCTCGCCGTCGACACTCAGCGTATAATCACCATCTGCATTATAGGCAATCCTGGCTGTCCAGGTATCGTCATCTCCATTTATACTGCTGCCCGCCTGATAATCCCAGCCATCAAAAGAGGTGGCTTCCGTCGAAATATGGATCCGATCCGGGTCGAAATTACGCTCCGTGACAACAATCGTCGCGGTTCGGGATGCTTTGAAATATCTTTCATTCTCAACCTCATTATTATCGTAGGAAACCTCGATCGTGGGAGCTGTCACATCAATGCCGAAAGAATAGGATCGACTGCTGTTGTTACCTGCATTGTCAGAGGCATTTACGACGACCTCGATATCATTACAATTGTGGCTGTCCGCATCCACTGTGACCGTCCGGTCGATCCGGAAGCTAAGTGCAGGATCATGGTAACTGTCTGTCCACTTCGTTGGGGAAGCCATGTTCAGGGTCAGCGCCTCACTCTCCACCTCAGAACCGTTTATATACAACTGCCAGGTAACGAGACCAAGCCCTGTGCTCTTCGTCCCTCCATAAGGATCGGTCACTATAATATGCAGCGGCACATCACCTGAGAATAGCGGCGTCCCCTCCGTCGTATGGTGACTGTCACCGGCCTCTGCCACAACCGAAATCATCGGTGAGAGCGTATCCGTCACCGGCAAAGTCACATCGAGATAAATACGGTTCGTCGTGTCCAACACACTCCTGTTGCCAGCGCGATCTGTAACAACAACATCCTGCACGGTAAAGATCTGTTCACCATCGACCTTTGCAGAAACAGTCTGCAGATAAGCATACTCCACATGCCCTGCAGACTCACCGTCTACTGTTGAATGAATTGTATAATCAATCTGCACCGGGCTGTGATCTTCAGTCGTAATCTTTATAGAAGCGCTCGTCTCCTGCCTGTAAGGTTCGGAAATCTCAACCTCCGCATTCTCGATCAGAATTCTATAGTAGTCTCCAACGCTCAGTATGCCGGTCGGCGCCTGCGTATCAACGACAATATGTCTGCTCAGGAAGGGCAGTTCCGCTGAATCCGGCAGCGCCTCCAGCCCTTCATGATCCGTCTCCGGGTCGTACAGCAGCGCATTTCCCGCTTTATCACAGCCATCAATGCAGTATCGAAAAACTCCGTCGTTTTTCACCTGATGCGTACAGGTATAGGAGGAATCTGTACCGACCGCAGTCAATACATGATCAAAGGACGTAATCTCTGCCGTTTCATAATTACCTTCCTCTATATAGCCATATTGCATACGGATCCTGTCCCTGTCAAAATTTGTCTCCGTCAGATTCATGGTCGCTGTATAGCCTTTATTAAAAAAATAACGATTCTGGTCTGTCTGAAGTTCCGGATATACCGTACCATCTTCCGCTGCGATTGCCAGCCGGAAGATCGGCGCTGTCCGGTCAAGTATGATCTTATACTGCGGTTCCGTACAGGAATCTGCACTTTCAGAGTTCTCGCTGTATGGACCGGATGCAGCTCCGCTCTGCACGAAAACACTTCCCGATTGATCAGATACGACCTCTTTCAGCTGCAGCGCATTTCCTGCACGGTCCGTCCCATAAACAAAGAGCCAGAATATACCATCACTGCCGTTGATCTCACAGCTGGCGGATCCGCCGCTCACATTCGAAGCCTCTTCACCGTTCAGTCCCCAGAACAGGTTCTCATCATCAAGTACATAATTGTCACTGATTGATATCTGCGCTTTCACATCTCCCTTATAATAGACAGCGCCGACAGATCCGCTGTTTTCATCCTCCGTCCCATAAACATTAGCGGTGTCTGCAGAGATGTAGGTGATCACTCCAATCGGCGCCGTGACATCCAGAACCTTTGGATAACTGGTGAAAACGCCCTGTACCTGCGTACTTTCATCACGCATATAATTCTCTGCGCCGGTATCGGTGCTCCCATATGTCAGCAGATTTCCGGCCGCATCCGTCCCGCTGATGGAAAAGCGGTACTCATTTTCATAGGCGGCCGCTGCCTCGATCACTGCCTCGACCTCATAGGTGAAGAATCCATCGCTGTCCGGCGAATCGGAAATCACCGGCGTTCCAA
The DNA here is from genome assembly GCA_021204285.1 of Lachnospiraceae bacterium. Classification (GTDB taxonomy): domain Bacteria; phylum Bacillota; class Clostridia; order Lachnospirales; family Lachnospiraceae; genus Hominiventricola. The sequence continues at coordinate 3,466 of JAJPZP010000098.1, forward strand.
ACTTTACAGGCGATATCCCGTATGCCACGCTGACATTCGGCGTCAGGCAGTCCGCACTGAGAGGAAAATTGTCCCGCACCGTAAATTTCACCGTAAATATACTATTATAATAACTCACATCATCTACAACCATATGCGCAGGGCTTATAAAGACAGTCAGTTCCGGTGATTCATTGTCCTGCGGCTCTTCTTCGCCCGTCGAAGCACTTTCTTCCGTCGTCTCCTCAGCGCGTACGGACTGTACATTCCTCGTCACACCGCTCAGAAAGATTCCCATAGCGAGTATCATTGCCAGTATATACTTTTGTTCCTTTCTCCCATGAACTCTGCGCATCCAGTCAGTCTCCTCTCTTTTTTTCTGTATGACCGGAGAGAATCATTTCTGTCCGGTCAAAATGAATCACTTCCGTGGCACAATCCGCCTGTGCGAAAGGAATCGCTTCTGCAGCATGATCCGCCTGCGACGCAGATCCTGTTCCTTTTCTTCGTTGAAAATGCTCTGTGCGGCTAAAACTTTTCGCCCCTGCAAAATTCATCCTCCATGCGTCCCGGATTCGCAGTGTGAAGAAAAGAATCAATGCCAGCACGGCGCCCAGTACCGCAAGTGCAAGGCAAATATAAAATCCCACATGATAGATCTGCAGTTGCTCCATTTTCATGGCTGTCCTCCTTTGAAGTATTCATCCAACCGGTTCCCGGCCATCCTGATCTGCGTCCCAATCGTATCAATCAGCTGACAATCCTCCTCGTCAAGCTGGTTCAAACTTTTGATCTCCTCCATTCCTGCGCTGATCTGATCCAGTAACCGCTGCACATCGTCTCTGCTCACTTTTCCGGTGTAGTAAAACCGGTCAATCCTGTTCAATATCTCCGCCGCTGTATAGCGGTAAATATGGAGTACGATAAAATAGCGGATTTGCCTGGTAGTTTCCGATTGATTAAGCCTTGTCAGATCGAGCCAGTAATCAGAATAGCTGTAATCGGAATTTGTCTTATTGTCGAGATTGGAGTAAGCGCTGGCGATCACCAGAAGAGTCTGTGCCGTATTCTGTTCTGCCTGCGTCAGGGAACTGCCCTCCGCGGCATACTGTAACCAGGGAACTGCCTGGCTCTTTCCGACCTTCTCATTCCCGCTCTCAGAAAAAAGAAAATAATACAGGCCGAGATCATAAGCAAATTTTTCGAATTCCACCGCATTTCGCTCACGAAAACGTTCCTTCACTGAAGTTCCGTTCACGATCTGTCCCAGGAGCGTCGTCAACCGCTCCGACTCTGCAGCCGTGATTTCGGTATCCTGCATGATATATTCCAGAAGATCATTATAGGCTTCCGCGCGCACAGGATCTGCCATGACCGCCTGGATATAGTATTCCATCTTTGCCTCAATATCAGCTATGCCCCTGGCCTGTTCTATACAGTATTCATAACTGCTCCTCCTGGTCTTTAACGCGGCCGTATGGAAAGCAAGCATGCCGATCATACCGCCAAGATAAAGCGCAAGAGCACTGCCAAAGAGTCCGAGTCTGCGGTTTCGCATCCGCTGTGCACTGCGGCCGATCTCATTCACGTGTTCAAGATCAAATTTCAGTTCCTCGCAGCTCTGATAGCGCTCGTCCGGATCTGGCCGTGTACATTTCCAGATAATCATTTCCAGCCCTTCGGACAGATTTCGTCTCACCTGACGGATCGGCCTGATCTCATACGGTGGCAGGCCGGGGTTTCTCCCGGTTGCCAGATGATAAAGTGTGGCGCCCAGACAATAGATATCGGTACGTCTATCCGTTTCTCCCATGCCGCCATACTGTTCCGGTGCCGCGTAACCGCGTGTGCCCAGGCAGGTTGTGTCATCACCTGCCCTGTGGGAACGATATTCTCTGGCCGTTCCGAAGTCCAGCAGCATGATAACGCCGTCCGGCCGCAGAATCACATTCGACGGCTTCATATCACGATAAATTATCGGCGGAGACAGATTATGCAGATACAGAAGTACGTCACAGAGCTGTTTCCCCCATTCGACTACGTCCGCTTCCGGGATAAAGCCTCTTTCCAGCTCCCGATCAAGAGAATTACCCTCAACAAAATCCATGACGATCAGGAAGGACTCATCGCGGTCAATCACATCCACAATACTCGGCAGATGTGGATTGTTCAGGCGCTTCATAACCTCAACCTCAGCAAGCAGGCTCTGCTTTACCACTTCATATCGGCTCGCGCCATTCCGGCGAATCTCTTTGATCGCCCAGTTCTTATTTGCGCGTTTGTTTCGGGCCAGGTAGACGGTACTCATCCCGCCGTGGCCAACTTCACCGAGGATACGATACTTGTTGTCCAGTAATTCACCGGTTCTCAGCATATACTTCTCTCTTTCACACCAGGCCTGCGAAACAGCCATAGAGCATCCCTTGCTGCTTCACTTTAAGTTTGATTCCTTTTTTACGGGTTTCAATATCGATTTGATATGACGGCAAAGCGTATCTTGCGCTTTGTCCCTGAATATGCAGATATCACCGTTACCGGCTTCGTCCTGCAGCTATTATTTATTTTAGGTAGTTCACCCCGGTTTGTCAATCTGTATTTTTCACTTCATCCTGCAAATTCACAAACTCTTCACGAATCTTTTAGTGTATTTTTAGTGAGCACCCATACAATGAAACCATAAACAGAAAAAACACAAGCAGAGAAAGGAGCTTATGTATGTATAACGAAGAAAATGATAATGAAAACGGGAAGGAAACCGAATTCAGAGAGGCAATGCCGGAGACGGCTCCGGTTATGGAGCCGCAGCCTTCGAACGCAGAGGAATCTGCCGGGCAGAAGGTGCCGCCAGTTAAGAATGCTTCGAAAAAACAGGACAGAAAATCCGGCAAGGCCGGATGCGCAGTCGCACTCGTACTCTGCTGCGCGCTTGGCGGCGGCGCAGCTGGTGCAGGCGGCGCGTATCTGATGACAAATACGTCGGCGTCCACCACAGCCGGTACTTCCACAGTATTGCAGAGCGAGCGGGTGACGACCGAACTCACAACAGAGACGATAGATACCAGCACCGAGATGACCGCTGCGGAAGTCTACGCCGCGAATGTGAATTCCATTGTCGGCATCACAACCACGATCACAACGAACTATTTCGGCTTTGAGACCACATCGGCAGCCTCAGGCTCCGGCATCGTCTACACCTCGGACGGCTACATCCTGACGAACTATCACGTCATCGAGGATTCGAGCAGCATCACCGTCACCACCTACGACGGAAGCGTCTACGACGCCGAACTGATCGGCTACGATGAGAGCAACGACATTGCCGTGCTGAAGGTAGACGCCACAGACCTGTCCGCCGCGGTCTTCGGGGACAGCGACACACTGAATGTCGGCGATCAGGTCGTCGCGATCGGCAATCCGCTCGGCGAGCTGACCTTCTCCCTGACAAGCGGCGTCGTCAGCGCGCTGGACCGCCAGGTCACACTCTCGACCTCCGTGACAATGAATCTGATCCAGACCGACTGCGCCATCAACTCTGGCAATTCCGGCGGCGCGCTGTTTAATATGTACGGGGAAGTGATCGGCATCACGAACGCGAAGTACTCCAGCAGCAGCTCAGGAACCTCCGTCGATAACATCGGCTTTGCGATTCCGATCAACGAGGTGCAGAGCATCATCGAGAGCATCATCGAGGACGGCGTCGTCGCCAAGCCCTACATCGGCGTGACGGTCACCGATGTAGGCAGCGATCTACTGAGCTATGGCATGCCGGAAGGCGCGAGAGTCGTCTCCGTGACAGAGGACAGTCCTGCCGAGGAAGCCGGTCTGCAGGAAAATGATATCATCACACAGTTCGGGGATACCGAGATCACAGGCAGCAGCGATCTGGTGGCGGCCGTCAAGGCAGCATCAACAGGGGAAACTTATACGATGAGCGTCTACCGCTCCGGTGAAACCATCGAACTCACGGTCACGATCGGCGAACAGACCTCCTCCGCGCTGGCAAACGAGAGTACAGAGACGACAGCGGAGGAGAGCTCCTCTTCCGAGGAAAGTTCCTCTGAAGGCAACTCCGCCGAGGAAGAAAGCAGCCAGAATAACAGTCAGAGCAATGGGCAGGGAAACAGCCAGGGCAGCGGCCAGAGCAAAAACCCCTTCGGAAATTCCAGACAGTAAAACCAATCGAGTAGGAGGCGGTGATTAACCGCCGTCCTCTCACAGCACCGTGCGTAC
>JAJPZP010000220.1 GCA_021204285.1 Lachnospiraceae bacterium
GTATGGGCCGTGACAGGGAACGCGCGGGCAGTACGCTGCGCTTCAGCTTCTGCTTTGAAACCACGCAGGAGGAAATTGATTACTGCCTTCAGACGCTTGCAGAACTCATGGATCAGCTGCGGCGTTACGTGCGCAGATAGGGAGGAAAGTGTGATGTATCAGGCATTTCTGATTAAATATGGGGAAATCGGCCTCAAGGGAAAGAATCGGCATGTGTTCGAAGACGCGCTTGTAAGTCGTATTCGTTCCGCTTTAAAAAGAGTGGAAGGAAGTTTCCAGGTCACAAAGGAGCAGGGGCGCATCTATATTGAAGCTGTGGGAAACTTTGATTTCGACGAGGCGGTGGAGGCGCTTCAGAAGGTGTTTGGCATCGTGGCGATCTGCCCGGTGGTGATTGTACCAAATCGAGGTGTGGAGCCACTCTGCGAGGAGGCACTCGCTTATATGCGGGAGCTTTACGGAGACAGGAGTATAAGCTTTAAGGTGCACACGCGCCGCGCGAACAAGAGCTTCCCGATGGAATCGATGGAACTGAGTGCTGAGCTCGGCGGCAGGATTCTTGATGCCTTCCCGGCGATGCGGGTGGACATCCATCATCCGGAGGTCGTGCTGCACATTGAAATACGAGGAAAGATTTATCTCTATTCAGAGATTATTCCCGGACCGGGCGGTATGCCTCTCGGTACCAATGGACAGGCCATGCTGCTTCTGTCCGGCGGTATTGACAGTCCGGTGGCCGGCTATATGGTTTCAAAGCGCGGTGTTGGAATTGACGCGGTCTATTTCCACGCGCCGCCTTATACCAGTGAGCGAGCAAAGCAGAAAGTTGTGGATCTCGCCAGAAAGATTGCTGCATATACGGGGCAGATCCGGCTGCATGTTATCAATTTCACAGAAATACAGATGTATATCTATGATCAGTGTCCGCATGACGAGTTGACGATCATCATGCGGCGCTATATGATGAGGATTGCGGAGCGTCTGGCACTTGAAAGCGGATGCCTGGGCCTCATCACCGGTGAGAGTATCGGTCAGGTCGCAAGCCAGACCATGCAGAGTCTTCAGTGCACGAACGATGTCTGCACACTGCCTGTGTATCGCCCGTTGATCGCCTTTGACAAGGAAGATATCGTACAGGTGGCGAAGAAGCTTGATACTTACGAGATTTCGATTCTGCCATATGAAGACTGCTGTACGACGTTCGTGGCAAAACATCCGGTCACGAAGCCGCGGGTGGATGTTATCCGTCGTTCAGAGAAGAAACTGTCAGAGAAAATCGACGAGATGGTGGAGCGGGCGCTTGCCGAAGATGAAGTGATTACGGTCTGGTAGAGGACTGTGACCGTGCGGAAAAGTTCGGAACTATCCGGATTTTCTGGCTGCATTGCAGTAAAAACGGCTGCCATTAATGAACATGGCAGCCGATCTGGACTGTTCTTTTGACTGGTTAGTCTACAATATACGGGGCGAGCACAGAGAGAATCTCATCCGCGTTATTCTCGGAATGGATATTCAGCTCGATCGGCTTTGAAAGATCCAGGCTGAAGATGCCCATGATAGACTTTGCGTCAATCACATAGCGCCCGGATACCAGATCGAAGTCATTGTCAAACTTTGTAATCTCATTTACGAACGCCTTTACTTTATCAATTGAATTCAAAGAAATATGTACCGTTTTCATTGCATGTCCTCCTTCGGGTGGTTGTAATTGTTGCAATCAGAGTCGCAGGCCGCAGGTCACCTGCCTCTTCTATAATATCCACTTGCTGCCTGAAAGTCAATGAAAATGTGTGTAACGTAAAAACGAATGGAGGGAGTATGAGAACAGCCGCTTTTCATAATCTGGGCTGTAAGGTAAACGCCTATGAGATGGAAGCCATGCAGGAGCTGATGCCAGCGCATGGTTATGAGATTGTTTCCTTTGAAGAGAGGGCGGACGTCTATATTGTCAATACCTGCAGCGTGACAAATATTGCGGACAAAAAATCGCGGCAGATGCTGCATCGTGCGAAGCGGCGCAATCCGGAGGCTGTCGTCGTGGCGGCAGGCTGCTATGTGCAGTCTGCCGGTGAAAAGCTCCTTGAGGACGCGGCGGTCGATATCCTGATCAGCAACAATGAGAAGAGTCGCCTGCCGGAACTTCTGGAAGCCTGGGAAAAGGAACATAACGCGGGCGCAGTCCGCGATCTGAGTCGCGAACATCGTTACGAGGAGCTTTCCATCAGCAGAACGGGGGAACACACGAGAGCCTTTGTGAAAATACAGGACGGCTGCGATCAGTTTTGCAGTTACTGTATTATTCCCTATACGCGGGGGCGCGTGCGCAGCCGCCGCCTGCCGGACATTCTGGCGGAGGCCCGACGGCTGGCGGAAGGAGGCTGTCAGGAGCTGGTTCTGACCGGTATCCATCTCGACTCTTATGGCATCGACCTGGATGGGGAGAGCCTGCTGACGGTAATTGAGGCGTTGGGCAAAGTTGACGGCATCCGCCGCATCCGCCTCGGCTCGCTGGAGCCGCGTATCATGACGGAGGATTTTGTGCGCGCACTGTCCGCGCAGGAGAAGCTCTGCCCGCACTTTCACCTGTCGCTGCAGAGCGGCTGCGACGCGACACTGCACCGTATGAACCGCAGGTATGATACAGAAGAATTCCGGCAGTGCTGCGCGCGCCTGCGCCGCTATTTTACCGAACCTGTGTTGACAAGTGACGTGATCATCGGCTTTCCCGGCGAGACGGAGGAGGAGTTTGCCGAAACGCTCGCTTTTCTGAAAGAAATCCGTTTCTACGAGACCCATGTCTTTCCCTATTCGCGCCGCAAAGGGACGCGCGCCGACCGCATGCCAGACCAGATTCCCGCGTCCGTGAAGGCACAGCGCAGCGATATTCTCCTGGCTCTCTCGGAAGAAAACAGCCGCGTCTACCGCGGACGCCTCATCGGAACCGAGACAGAGGTACTTCTCGAGGAACCCTGCACAATCGACGGTGCGTCATACCTTGTCGGCTACACCCGCGAGTACGTGAAAGCCGCCGTCCCCGCCGCTCAGGCCTCCGCGAATCAGATACTGACCGTTCGTGTCAACGCCCTGTCCGGCGACACCCTGCTGGGTACCCTGACCTGAGCAGGTTCAAACCAGTGTCTCTTCGCCAATAACGGAGCCTGGCGGGATATGTCCGCCAACTCGTAGTATGGTCTGAGTGGAGGCGGTATCCCCGCACGAACCATCGGGAGACGCCGGCACTTAGCGAGTGCGAGCCCAGAGGGCGAAGGGCGAGCTTAGTACCGCTGCGTCTCACGCTGAGCGAGAGCGAGTTCGGGCGGGAATACCGCCTCCGCTCAGACCGTGATATAAAGGGGACATATCCTGCCGGGCGTCACTCGTGCTTCACTCGAAGCGTGTCGGAAAAAAGTCGTTGAATTTGAGGGCGGATTATAGTAAACTAATAGAAGACTACAGTTGAGGGCGTGTAATAATGAAAAAACTGGAGAACACACAGTATTTCAAAATCCAATCCGACCAGGAGATCAAGGTCGGCGATGTCCTGCAGCTGGTTTATCAGGCCATGACCGAGAAAGGCTATGATCCGGTGAATCAGATCGTGGGCTATATCATGTCCGGCGATCCGACTTATATCACCAGCTATAAGGGAGCAAGGAGCCTGATTATGAAGGTGGAGCGGGACGAGCTCATTGAGGAATTGCTGCGGGTATATGTAGAGCAGACAATGAAGAACCCGGACAAAACATGAGGATCATGGGTCTGGATTATGGCTCCAAAACCGTGGGCGTTGCTCTGAGTGATGCGCTTCTTCTGACGGCACAGCCGCTTGAGACGATTGAGAGGCCGAAGGAGAATAAGCTTCGCAGGACGCTGGCGCGGATTGAGTCATTATGCGGGGAATACCAGGTGGAGAGAATCGTGGTGGGTTTCCCCAAAAATATGAATAATACCATAGGGGACAGGGCTGAGAAATCGCAGGAATTTGCAGAAATGCTTAAGAAGCGGACAGGTCTGCCTGTTGTGATGTGGGATGAACGTCTTTCGACAGTGGCGGCAGAGCGTTCGCTTATTGAAAGCGGCGTGCGTCGGGAGCACAGAAAAGAGTATGTTGATCAGATCGCGGCTGTACTGATTCTGCAGGGCTATCTGGATGCAAACAGGGGAAAAGAATGGAAAAACTGACATTTGCCGGAAAAGACGGGGATGTGATGGAGCTCTATGTCGTAGAGCAGACCCGGATTGCCGGGGTGAATTATCTGCTGACGGCGGATTCGGAGGATGAGGATGGAGAGTGCCTGATGCTGAAGGATGTTGCGTCCGAGCAGGAGCCGGAGAGCATTTATGAGATCATGGAGGACGAAAGAGAATTAAACGGCGTGCTGGCCGTTTTTGAGCAGCTTCTGGACGACGTGGTGATTCAGAAGTAGGGAAAAAGGAAAACAGGAGGTTATTATTTGAAAAATCTGAATAACTCAAAACTGCGCATGATTCCGCTCGGCGGACTTGAGCAGATTGGAATGAATATAACTGCCTTCGAATTTGAGGACAGTATTGTTGTGGTGGACTGCGGTCTGGCGTTCCCGGAGGACGATATGCTGGGCATTGACCTGGTGATTCCGGATGTCAGCTACCTGAAACAGAATATCGACAAGGTAAAAGGCTTCGTCATCACGCATGGGCATGAGGATCACATTGGCGCGCTGCCCTATATTTTAAAAGAGATTAACGTCCCGGTCTATGCGACGCGACTGACGATCGCATTGATTGAAGGAAAGCTTGAAGAGCACGGGATGCTGGGCACAACACGGCGGAAGGTCGTGCAGCATGGCCAGTCTATCAATCTGGGTAAGTTCCGTGTGGAATTTATCAAGACAAATCACAGCATTGCGGATGCTTCCGCTCTTGCAATTTATTCCCCGGCCGGCATAGTTGTGCATACCGGGGATTTCAAGGTCGATTACACGCCGGTGTATGGCGACAGCATCGACCTGCAGCGCTTTGCGGAGATCGGAAAGAAAGGCGTGCTCGCTCTGCTCTGCGACAGTACGAATGCGGAGCGCCCGGGCATCACCATGTCAGAAAAGACGGTGGGACATACGATGGACGCACTCTTTGCGGAGCACTGCAATTCCAGGATTATTGTGGCGACCTTTGCATCGAATGTGGACCGCGTGCAGCAGATTGTCAATTCTGCCTGCAAATACAATAAAAAGGTTGTGATCGAGGGGCGCAGCATGGTGAACGTGATCTCAACGGCAACAGAGCTTGGCTATATTCATATGCCGGAGAACACGCTGATCGATATTGAACGTCTGAATGATTATCCGCCGGAGTCGACGGTGCTGATTACGACCGGCAGCCAGGGTGAATCCATGGCAGCGCTGTCGCGCATGGCACAGAATATTCACCGGAAGGTGCATATCATGCCCGGCGATACCGTGATTTTCAGTTCCAATCCGATACCGGGTAATGAGAAGGCGGTGTCAAAGGTTATTAACGAGCTTTCTGCAAAGGGTGCAAATGTCATTTTTCAGGATGCGCATGTGTCCAGTCATGCCTGCCAGGAGGAGATCAAGCTGATCTACTCGCTCGTGCATCCAAAATATGCGATTCCGGTGCATGGAGAGTATCGCCATCTGAAAGCGCAGGCGACGATTGCTGCACAGCTTGGCATTCTGAAAGAGAATATTTTTGTGCTGCAGTCCGGCGATGTGGTTGAGATGGATGCGGAGTCGGCACAGGTAGTGGATAAAGTCCATACCGGTGCGGTATTTGTGGATGGCCTCGGTGTGGGCGACGTTGGGACGATTGTGCTGCATGACCGGCAGCATCTGGCCGAGGACGGGATCATCATTATTGTGATGACGCTGGATCGTGCGGGGAATACGCTGTTGTCCGGGCCGGACATCGTTTCCCGTGGTTTTGTCTATGTGCGGGAGTCGGAGGATCTGATGGAGCAGGCCCGCGCCATCGTCTATGAGGCGGTGGAACGCTGCCTGGATCGCAAAATCACGGACTGGGGCAAGATGAAAAACATTATGAAGGACGCGTTGGGTGACTATATCAGAAAGACGACAAAGAGAAATCCGATGATCCTTCCGATTATCATGGAAGTAAAAGGACGATAGCATGTCGAAGCAAAAGAAAAAACAACCGAGCATGGCACTTATGGGGTCATTGACCCTGTTTCGGATCGCACTGCTGCTCTTTATTGTGGCCGCTGTCATCCGGGTAGGGCAGTCTGCCTATCGTTTCACATATCGCGTGGTGTCGGACGCGGCGATGGCGGAGGAGCCGGGACGTGATGTCAGTGTGACGATTAACAGCAGTATGACAGATAAGGATGTCGCAGAAGTGCTGGAAAACAAGGGTCTGATCGAGAGCGCTTCCGTCTTTCGTATCCAGCTCAAGGTCTTTCAGTATGAGGGAGAGCTGCAGCCGGGAAGTTACATTCTGAATACCTCGATGGCGCCAAGCGAGATGATGGCGGAAATGGCGGGCGAGGAGGAGAGCGAGGACTCGGATGATGAGTAAGAGTCCGGAGCTTCTGCTGCCGGCCGGCAGTCTGGAAGTATTAAAGGCTGCGGTGGTCTTCGGCGCAGACGCTGTCTATATCGGCGGCGAAGCCTATAGCCTGCGTGCGAAGGCAAAAAATTTCACGATGACTGAGATGGCGGAGGGAATCCGCTTTGCACATGGCCAGGGTGTGAAAGTCTATGTGACGGCCAATATTCTGGCGCATGATGTAGACATCCGCGGGGCTGGGCAGTATTTTGAGGAACTGAAGGCGATCTGCCCGGACGCGCTGATCATTTCCGATCCGGGAATGTTCCTGACTGCACGGGAACATTGTCCGGAGATCCCCATTCACATTTCCACTCAGGCGAATAACCTGAATTACAGGACGTTCCGTTTCTGGCGGGAACTTGGCGCTTCGCGCGTTGTGACCGGACGGGAGCTCTCCCTGACGGAGATCGGGGAAATTCGCGGACAGATTCCGGATGATCTCGAGATTGAGACCTTTGTGCACGGAGCGATGTGCGTCTCCTATTCGGGGCGCTGTCTTCTGAGCAATTACCTGGCGGGGCGGGATGCAAACCGCGGAAACTGTGCACATCCCTGCCGCTGGAATTACGCGGTGATGGAGGAGACGAGACCGGGCGAGTACATGCCGCTTTATGAAAATGAGCGAGGTACGTTTCTGTTCAGTTCGAAGGATCTGTGTATGGTGGAACATTTGCCGGATCTTATCACGGCAGGCGTGGACAGCCTGAAGGTGGAGGGACGGATGAAGTCGGCGCTCTATGTGGCATCCGTCGGACGCGCTTACCGGAAAGCGCTTGATGATCTGAAGAAAGATCCGGAGCTTTATCAGCAAAACCTGTCCTGGTATCGAAGAGAGATTGGAAGCTGCACGCACCGGGAGTTTACGACCGGCTTTTTCTATGGGAAAGCAGGGGAGGATGCGCAGGACTATAAGAGCAGCACTTATAATAAGGAATACAGCTATCTTGGTCTGGTTGGTGAGACGGAGGCGGACGGCTGCTTTCACCTCGAACAGAGGAATAAGTTTGCAGTCGGCTAAGAGATTGAGGTCATGAAGCCGGACGGGAGAAATCT
>JAJPZP010000015.1:0-2218 GCA_021204285.1 Lachnospiraceae bacterium
TTAAAATAGTATACACCACTATTGAAATTTTTTAAAGTATTAATCGTAAAATCACAGTTCGAACACATTTCATTGCTATAAATATAAATAATACTGAAGATTTCAGCCGTTTGCTTTTGTCTGGCAGCCGACTTCTTTTATAGTACAAAAATATATCAGAACACAAGGAGAAACAGCCATGTATGACGATTTAAATAATGATACAACAGGCAGAAATTACTATGACACAGGGAGCAGTTATATGCATTATAATTCATCGGATGTGATGAACCAGCCGAAGAAGAAAAAGAAAAAAGAAGGCTTCGGAAGGACGGTGGCCAAATGCCTGGTGCTGGCCGTTCTGTTTGGGAGCGTCGCGAGCGCGTCGTTTATGGGCGTAAATTATCTGGGACATCAGTATTTTGGCGATGCAGTGACCGCACAGGCAGATACGGATGCGGACACGGCCGAGACAGAGGCGGGCGAAAGTTCCGTGGCGAGCACGACGACCGGATCTGCAGGTTCCGATGTCTATGATGTGTCGGACATCGTGGAAAACTGTATGTCTTCTGTTGTTTCCATCACGAATGTAAGCACGACCGAATTCCGCACGATGTTTGGGAGTTATTCGCAGCAGAGTTCTTCCAGCGGCTCGGGCATTATCATTGGGCAGAATGATAAGGAGCTTCTGATCGTGACGAATAATCATGTGATTTCCGGCGCAGATGAGATCAGCGTCTATTTTAATTCAGACGGTGATGATGCGGACGAAAGCAACGTTTTCTCCGCACAGGTGAAGGGAACCGATACCAATAAAGATCTCGCTGTGATTGAAGTGAACTTAAGTGACATACCGGAGGAGACACTGACAATGGTGAAGATTGCGACGATTGGAGATTCTTCTGCCCTGAAGGTGGGAGAGCCGGTCGTGGCGATTGGAAATGCCTACGGTTACGGCCTGTCGGTGACGTCTGGTATTGTCAGTGCCCTGAATCGGGAAGTGACGCTGGAGTCCGATGGACAGACGATCACGAGTAAGCTGATTCAGACGGACGCGGCGATCAATCCCGGAAACAGCGGTGGAGCGCTGTTAAACGCGAAGGGAGAATTGATCGGCATCAACTCCGCAAAATTTGTTTCAGAAGATGTGGAGGGCATGGGTTATGCGATTCCGATTTCTGATGTTGAGGAGATTATCAATGAATTGATGGACATCGAGATCAGGGATAAGGTTGACGAGAGCGATCAGGGATATCTCGGCATATCCGACCTTGTTGATGTGACATCCGATGTCTCCGAAAGCTATAATATGCCGACTGGTATCTATGTTCGTACGGTGATTGACGGACTGGGCGCGGACGCGGCTGGTATGGAGGCAGGCGATATCATTACGAAGCTGGGCGGTGTGACGGTTTCGAGTTACAGCGAGCTGAAAGAACAGCTCACTTACTATGCGGCGGGAGAAACGGTTGAGGTGATTGTGCAGAGAGTGGAAAATTCTTCTTACACGGAGGAGACGCTGCAGGTGACGCTGTGTACGGAGGAGGAAGTCAGCGCGGCTCAGAGAGAATAGTTTTACTTGCCCTTATGGCCTCCTGTACGGTATAATGACAAGGAAGGAGACTCTCATGGATTTTGAAGACAAAGATACAGAATTGAAAAATCAAACGGATCAGACGGAACCGCAGGAGCAGGAGCAGGAGGACGAGTACGAGGACGTTTGTTTTATGTGCCATCGTCCTGCGAGTAAGGCGGGAAAGATGATCCATCTGGCGAAGGATATCCACATCTGTGCGGAATGCATGCAGAAGGCTATGGACACGATGAATAAGGGGAACGTGGATTACAGCAAGATCGATTTCTCGAAGATGCCGAACATCAGCATGATCAATCTGTCCGATCTGCAGAATATGATCCCGCACCGCCAGCGCGTGAAGAAGAAGGCGCCGGAGCAGAATGAGCAGCCGAAGCAGGAAAAGAAGCTGGATATCCACAGGATTCCCGCGCCGCACCGGATCAAGGCGAGTCTGGATGAGTATGTCGTAGGACAGGAAAAAGCGAAAAAGGTGATTTCTGTGGCGGTGTACAATCACTATAAGCGCGTGGCCGCCGGAGCGGATGCAGACGGCATCGAGATTGAAAAGTCCAATATGTTGATGATCGGACCGACCGGTTGCGGCAAGACTTATCTCGTGAAGCCCCTGGCCCGTCTTCTGGACGTGCCGCTTGCGATCGCGGA
>JAJPZP010000015.1:2228-7524 GCA_021204285.1 Lachnospiraceae bacterium
GGGGATCGGTTTCATCGACGAGATTGATAAGCTGGCAAAAAAGAAAAACACGACCCAGCGCGATGTCAGCGGCGAATCCGTGCAGCAGGGACTTCTGAAGCTGCTCGAGGGAGCGGAGATTGAGGTTCCGGTGGGCGCAAACAGCAAGAATGCGATGGTACCGCTCGAGACGATTAATACAAAGAATATCCTGTTTATCTGCGGCGGCGCGTTCCCTGATCTGGAGGATATCATCAAAGAGCGGCTGAATGAGCAGTCTTCGATCGGTTTTCGTGCGGATCTGAAGGATAAATATGATAAGAAAAAAAACCTGATCAGCCGGGTGACGGTCGAGGACCTGAGAAACTTCGGCATGATTCCGGAGTTCATCGGGCGGTTGCCGATCATTTTTACACTCGACGCCCTGAGCGAGGAGATGATGGTGCGCATTCTGAAAGAACCGAAGAATGCGATTCTGAAGCAGTACCAGAAGCTACTGGCACTTGACGAGGTGAAACTGGAATTCACGGAAGACGCGCTGGGAGCAATCGCGAGAAAGGCGATGGAGAAGGACACGGGCGCGCGGGCTCTGCGTGCGATTATTGAAGAATTCATGCTGGATATTATGTATGAGATCCCGAAGGATGACAATATCGGACAGGTGACGATCACGGGCGATTATATCGAGCATAGAGGCGGGCCGTTGATCACGCTGCGCGGCGTACCTGCGCTGGAGATGCAGGGACAATCATGATGAAGATACTTTTTGCAGGCATGGCGCTTACATTGTTCCGGACGGATCTGGCGGTGAAGCAGGAGATTGAGGAACTACCGGAAAACAGCGGGGAACATCGGCTTCCAGGCGGCTTCGCAGGCATTCAGCGCCTGCATAATTATGGACTGGCAGGAGGCAGGTGGACCGGTCATATGACAGGAATTGTACGGGGCACCGCTCTTGTGACTGGCGGCTGTATCGCTTTTTTCCTTCGTTTGCTGACAAAGCCGGGACAGTCTGTCCGGACGATGGGAGTCGCGCTTCTGACAGGAGGGGCACTCTCGAATCTGTATGATCGTTGCCGCCGGGGCTATGTGGTGGATTATATCCGTTTTCATACTCCGTTTAAATGGCTGAACCGACTTGTATTTAATCTGGCAGATTTTTTGATTTTCATTGGGGCTTTCCTGGTATGTCTTGGAAATGGAGGCCACTCTCAGGGCTGAGAGCTTTTGAGGGTGGCCTAAAAAGATCTGTGAGTGGAGGAAAACGTTATGGCACAGGAAGAAAAAAAGAAAAAGCAGGAGGCGGCTCCTCCGGAAGAAATCGACATGCGGGAGGAGAAAGAGCTGAGTCCGACCTGGAACGAGGACTGTCTGACAGAACTGGACGACTGGATCGAGTCACAGGGTGTTTATCTCAGACAGTGAGAGATGCCGGAAGGGCATGCTCCCGGCAGGAACTTAGTTTTCCGCTTTTTTAAGCGCTGTTTCTATAGCGCTCATAAGCAGAAGTGAAGTGTACTGGCTGTCCTCAGAGTAGCTGAGATTTTCCAGAGATTGCGTTTCGCAGATCTGGGTGGCCAGAGACTCCAGGGCAGGTTCCATGAGCGGATACATGGCGGAAACAGTTTCGTCGAGTTGTCGGAAGCGGATGGAGGAGATATAGTCTTCGTCCACTGTGACAGCCACCTCCAGGGTGTTCCCGCCCAGCGTGAGTGAGGAAGTATAGACACCGGCGGTGTAACGCTCAGTGGATTCGTCGGCCGACTCCGTGTTCGTGCTCTTTTGGCCTGATGAAAACATAAAGATCAGGAGAAGGAGAAAAAGGATGCCCAGCATAACGAAGACCACGGTATAGATCAGCTCTTTCATGTGGAATACCCAGATTTTGGTTTTGGCACTCATGGCAGGCTCCTGTCATCGGTGGGGCTTTGGTTATACTATATGAGACAGAACGGCCGGGTATGCACAAAAATAAAATTCACTCTTTCCTTTTTGGCAGTTTTGCTTTAATATATAACATAGGAATCCAGCGTGACGGATTCATGAGCGAGGGTAAACGGTGTTAAGCTGTTTACTATACTTATATATAAGGGGAGGGAAATATCATGATTTCAAACCAGATTATCCAAAACACGATTGACGGCCTGAAGGGAATCACGCGGATCGACCTGTGCGTGCTGGATATGGATGGACAGATACTGGCTTCCACGGAGAATCTGCCGGAGAATATGGGGGCTGAGGCGGAGTCTTTTATTGCGTCGCCTGCGGATAGCCAGGTGATCCATGGATATCAGTTTTTCAAAGTGTTTGACGACAATCAGCTGGAATATATATTACTGGCGAAAGGCGGAAGTGACGATGTCTACATGGTGGGGAAAATGGCGTCGTTTCAACTGTCCGGGCTGCTTACCGCGTACAAAGAGCGCTTCGATAAGGATAACTTCATTAAAAACCTGCTTCTGGACAATCTGCTGCTGGTAGATATCTACAATCGTGCCAAAAAGCTGCACATTGCGACTGAAGTGAGACGCATGGTATTTGTGATCGAGTGCAGCCGCGAGAAGGTGAATGTTGCACTGGAAAACGTGAGAAATCAGTATGGGAGCAAGTCTCATGATTTCGTCACGACTGTCGATGAAAAGAATGTCATCGTAGTACGGGAGCTGGCCCCCGGAGAGGGTTATGAGGAGATGTTCCAGGCGGCACAGGAAATGAAGGATGCGGCATCAGCGGATGACGACGGGATCCGCGTGGCGCTTGGCACGATCGTGGGGGAGATCAAGGAAGTGTCACGCTCTTATAAGGAAGCAAAGATGGCGCTTGATGTCGGCAAGATTTTCTTTGAGGAGAGAGATATTGTGTCCTACAGCTCTCTTGGCATCGGACGTCTGATCTATCAGCTTCCGATTCCGCTCTGCAAGATGTTCATCAAGGAGACTTTTGAGGGGAAATCGCCGGATGATTTCGACGAGGAGACGTTGACGACGATCAACAAATTCTTTGAGAACAGCCTGAATGTTTCGGAGACATCGAGGCAGCTCTTTATTCACAGAAATACGCTTGTGTATCGGCTGGACAAGCTCCAGAAAGCCACAGGGCTGGATATCCGTGTGTTTGAGGATGCCATCACGTTTAAGATTGCGCTGATGGTTGTAAAATACATGAAATATATGGAGACGTTAGACTACTGATTTTAGGAGGCTTTTCCATGATCGTACTGGAAAACGTAGTAAAATCTTATCCCAACGGGGTTGGCGCCATCAACGGGATAAGTTTACATATTGAGAGAGGGGAGTTTGTGTTCGTGGTTGGAGACAGCGGCTCCGGGAAGTCCACGCTGATCAAACTCCTCCTGAAGGAACTTGAACCCACGGAAGGAACCATCCGTGTGAACGGTGTCCTGCTGAACCGGCTGAAAAAGAAGGCGATCCCGAAATATCGTCGTAAAGTTGGATGTGTTTTTCAGGATTTTCGCCTGCTGAAGGATCGCAATGTTTATGAGAATGTTGCTTTTGCACAGCGCGTGGTGGCGACTCCTTCCAGGGAGATCAAAAAAAATGTTCCTGCGATGCTCTCTTTGGTGGGCCTTGCGGAAAAATATCGTTCTTATCCGCGACAGCTCTCCGGCGGAGAACAGCAGCGGGTGGCGCTGGCCAGGGCGTTGGTGAACAGCCCGGATATTCTCCTCGCGGATGAGCCGACCGGAAACCTTGATCCGAAGACATCCAGAGAGATCATGAAACTTCTGGAAGAGATCAATGCCCGTGGGACGACAGTGCTGGTCGTCACGCATGACCAGGCGATAGTGAACACGTTGAAAAAGAGGGTGATCCGCGTACAGAAGGGGATTATCACCGGAGATGAGAAGGAAAGCGGGTATATCGGATGAGGCTCAGTACGATCGGATACTGCTTTGGGCAGGGTTTAAAAAACATATGGAGAAATAAACTTTTTTCGCTTGCATCCATGGCGACGATGGCTGCATGTATTTTTATGTTCGGCCTCTTTTTTTGCATCGTACAGAACTTTCAGTATTTTGTGAAAGAGGCGGAGGAAGGCGTTGCCGTGACGGTTCTGTTTGATGAAGGAACGACGGAGGACGAGATTCTTGAGATCGGCAAGGAACTGACGAAGCGGGATGGCGTTTCTGAGGTCGTCTATGTCTCCGCGGAGGAGGCCTGGGCGAGTTATCAGGAGATCTATTTTGAGGGAAATGAAGAGCTGGCGGAGGCTTTTGTAGATGACAATCCGCTGGCAAACAGTGCGAATCTTGAGATTTATATGAAGGATGTTGCGCTGCAGGACGACCTGGTAGAATACATTGAGTCGATCGAGAGCGTGCGCAAGGTGAATCGCTCAGACCAGGTGGCGGATATGCTGACAGGCTTCAATCGTCTGGTCAGCTATGTTTCCGTGGCTATCATTGTATTGCTGCTGGCAGTTTCCACTTTCCTGATCAGCAATACGGTGGCAACCGGCATCTCGGTTCGCCGGGAGGAAATCGCGATCATGCGTCTGATCGGTGCGAAAAATTCGTTTATCAAGATGCCTTTCCTGATCGAGGGGATTATTATAGGCCTGTTCGGATCGGCGCTTCCGCTTGGCATTCTGTACTATCTGTATAATCGCATCATCGCGTATGTGGCAGCGGAGTTTAATATGCTGACGAGCGTGATGAGTTTTATTTCTGCAAATGAGCTGTTCCGGACGCTTCTCCCGGTCGGCCTGGTTCTCGGTGTGGGCATCGGCTTTTTTGGAAGTGTTTTCACGAGCCAGCGCCATCTGAAGGTTTAAGACGATGGGAAGAAAAGTGCGCGCACTGACCGCGCTTCTGCTGCTTGTATTCGTTGTTGCCCTGACAGGGAAGAGTGATGTCTGGAGGCTGGCCGTGCAGGCAACCGCTGATGAGGCGGAGGAGACCTCAGACGAGACGGATGACAGCAGTGATGCCGAAGAGGACGAGGAAGAAAAGGAAGACGGTGACGACGAAGATGACGAAGACGATGCCTATACCCGCGAGCTGGAAGAGCAGCGCCAGAACACGCTGAATGCGATTGACTCTATCAAATCGGATATCAGCACGGTCGAAGCGAAGATCAGTGAGCTGCAGTCGAGTAAAAGCAGTCTGCAGACTTATATCAACCAGCTGGATCAGGAGCTGAATTCCATCTCCGCGCAGATTACCGGGCTTGAGGAATCAATCGGGGAGAAGGAAGAGGAGATCGAGAGCAGGCAGCAGGAGCTGGAGGAGACAGAAGAGGAAGCCGAAGAACAGTACGAGATGATGAAGCGGCGCATTCAGTATATGTATGAGAAC
>JAJPZP010000138.1 GCA_021204285.1 Lachnospiraceae bacterium
CTGGCGGAGCAGATACGGGAGCGGCTGAAGGAGAAGAAGTGATGAGGAAAGTGATGCTTGTGTTCGGGACCAGGCCGGAGGCGATCAAGATGTGCCCGCTGGTGAACGAACTGAAGACGCGGCCGGGTATCGAGACGGTTGTCTGTGTGACCGGCCAGCATCGGCAGATGCTGGATCAGGTACTGGAAGCCTTCTCGGTCGTGCCGGACTATGACCTGTCGATCATGAAGGAGCGGCAGACGCTGTTCGATGTGACAACGAATATTCTGAATCGCATCCGGGAAGTGCTGGAGAAGGTCGGGCCGGACGTGGTACTTGTCCATGGCGACACCTCCACGACCTTTGTGACGGCGCTCGCCTGCTTTTATCTGCAGATTCCGGTCGGCCATGTGGAGGCAGGCCTTCGCACCTACAACATCTATTCGCCTTATCCGGAAGAATTTAACAGGCAGGCGGTCAGTATCATTTCGCAGTATAATTTTGCGCCGACCGAGCTCTCAAGGCAGAACCTGCTCCGGGAAGGAAAAAACCCGGAGACGATCTACGTGACGGGTAATACGGCGATTGACGCTTTGAAGACGACGGTGCGGGAGGATTATACACATCCGGAGCTTGACTGGGCTTCGGGCAGTCGCCTGATTCTGATCACCGCGCATCGCCGGGAGAACCTGGGCGAGCCGATGCGGCATATGTTCCGCGCGATCCGCCGTGTGTGCGACGAACATCCGGATATCCGCGCGATTTATCCGATTCATATGAACCCTGTCGTGCGGGAGACCGCGGAGGCGATTCTCGGGGGTGATGAGCGGATCCGGATTATCGAGCCGCTTGATGTGCTCGATTTTCATAATTTTCTCGCGCGCAGCTACCTTGTCCTGACCGACAGCGGCGGGATCCAGGAGGAGGCACCTTCTCTTGGAAAGCCGGTGCTTGTCATGCGCGATACGACCGAGCGGCCGGAGGGCATCGAGGCAGGGACGCTGAAGCTGGTCGGCACGGACGAGAGCGTCATTTATGATAACTTTAAGCGTCTGCTCGAGGATCGGGCGGCCTACGAGGCCATGAGCACCGCGAGCAATCCCTATGGCGACGGTTTCGCGAGCAGACGGATCGCCGATATTCTGGAAGGAAAAGCATGAATTTCTATCTGCTGGTATTTTTGCTGCTGGCGGCGGGAGCCATGCTGGAACGCTTCCGTCCTCTGTATAAAAATTACATATACGGGGCGTGCTGGGCTCTGATGACGGCGCTTCTGTGCCTGCGCTACGGGCAGGGTACGGATTATATCACCTATGAGGCAATCTATAATTCGATCCCGTTGGCGCTGGACTTCTCGAAGGGGTACTTTTTTGGCGTGTATCCGGAGTCTGGCTGGCGGTTGCTGTGCGCTCTGTTCCGCGCGCTTCACGCGCCGTTCTGGGTGTTCACGGCTGCGCTCGGCCTGGCTGAGATGCTTCTGCTGCACCGGGCGCTGACAAAGTATGTGCCTCAGCGCACAGCAGGACTGTTTCTTGCCTATCCGGTACTCTTTCTCGTATATATGCTGTCGGGCCTCCGGCAGGGTTTTGCCATGTGTCTGTTCCTGGGGATCGCGTTGCCCTTCTATCTGGAGAAACGCTGGGCCGCGTATATCGTGACGATTCTGGTCACGGCGAGTTTTCACAAGGTAGGCTATATCTGGCTGGTTCTGCCCGTTGTCTATTATCTGTCGACAAAAATCATGCTGGTCCTGGTCGCCCTGTCTGCGGCGGGAGGGCTGATAATTCAGATCCCGGTTATGGAAAACGTGGCGATGGAAGCATTTCCTTCTTATCATTTATGGCAGTTCCTGCATGAAGGGGAAATCAGCTGGTTTGCCCTGGGGGAGCGTATCGTGAGCGCCGCGCTTCTGGTCGCGCTCTGGTTCTGGCTGCGCAGGGCAGGGGAGGAGCTGGAGCGGTCGACGGAGCTGCTGTTGAAGGCCTATCTGTGCGGCGTCTGCCTGTATCTGTTGCTGATGCAGAACAGCTACTATGCCAGCCGTTATGCGGTTGTGTTTAAGGTGCTGGAATGTGTGCTGGTGCTTCGCCTGATTGCGGGTGAGCAGAAAATAGTAAGAGCGGCAGCGGTTTTCTTTTTCGGGCTGACGATGCTCATGGGACTGAAAAACATGAATGCGATGATCCGGGAGGGATTTTATGACTCCTCTCAGGTGAATCTCCTGAATTTTCCTTATGTTTCCGTATTTGGGCAGGATCGGATAGGTGAGTATCTGTCTTATGATGAAAACTATCAGGTTATTCTGGCGCGGACGCTGGTTGACCAGGTAATCTGGGTAGTGGAGGATGGAACGGTGTGAAAGGGCATGCGGCTGGAAATTTTACTGACTGCGCTGCTGTATTTTGGAGGAACCTGCCTGACAGGATACGCGGTGCGGCGTCTGCTGAAACTGAAAAAAGAGGGGCTTCTTTTCTCCGTTGCGCTTGGGGCGTTTTGCTGGTGGGCGCTGATGGAGCTGATCCTTGTGCCGATGACGATGAAGTTTGCGAGCTTCAGCAGTTTTGTCGTTATTTACAGTGTGGCAATAGCGCTTCTTTCCCTGGCAGGGCTTTTATGCTGGCGTGATATCCAGGAAGACGTAAAGGAACTGGCCGGAAACTGGCGAAAATATCTGACGCTGGGACATGTCGTGGCGCTGTTGCTCATCGTGATCGAACTGTGGTTTATTCACCATCATATGTATCTGGAGTGGGACGATACCTATTATGTGAACCTGGCGAACGTGGCAATCTCTTCCGATAAAATTTACTGGGTCTATCCTGAGACCGGCATACAGGTGGATCTCGACAAGCGCTATATGCTTTCGCTCTGGCCGATTTTCTATGCATGGCTTTCAAAACTCTTTGGTGTGGTGCCGACGATCATGGCGCATACGATTATGCCCTGGCTGATGATTCCGCTTGCCTATGTGATTTATGTGCTGATCGGAAAGCGGCTTTTTGAGGACGATGTACAGCTGCAGGGCATGTTTCTGGCTTTTGCCGTTCTCATTCACCTCTTTATGAGCGGGGAACACACGACAGGGCTGACCTTCCTTGCAATCACGCCGTGGGTAGGGAAAGGAATACTGGCAGGGATTATTATCCCGGGGTTGTTCTACTGGATTCTGCGCGCGGTGAGAGATGGAGGCACGGCAAACTGGATGATGCTTGGAATTACCGGCCTGGGAGGCTGCCTGACGTCTTCTGTCGGGATCATGCTCACGCCGCTGTTCGTCGGTATCGCAGTGTTTTTGCTTACGTTGCAGACGAAAAAGATCCGATATCTGGCATATGGGATCCTCTCCTGTCTGCCCTGTATTCTGCTCGGACTTTATTATATCCCACTGACGCACTAAAGGGAGGGACCGGATGGATGAATTTTTTGAAATTGCAAAGACCGATTTCCTGGCAACCTTTGAGGGGGCGTGGATGTTCCCGCTTCTGCTGCTCTGTGCAGTGTTGATTTTGTGGAAAGAGCCGGACCGGACGAGAAAGCTTCTGATTGGATTGCTGCCGCTGACGGCAGTTTTTATCTACTGGTTTCCGCCCACGGGGATGTTTCTCATGAAGGTGC
Organism: Lachnospiraceae bacterium; assembly: GCA_021204285.1. Classification (GTDB taxonomy): domain Bacteria; phylum Bacillota; class Clostridia; order Lachnospirales; family Lachnospiraceae; genus Hominiventricola. The sequence continues at coordinate 3,595 of JAJPZP010000138.1, forward strand.
TGGGAGAGAATATTTACTGGCGCATTCTCTGGCTGATTCTGGTTGCGGTAACAATTCCTTATGCGCTGTGCCTGCTCCTTCGGAAATGCAGCGGGCTGCGCAGACAGGCGGCGTTTTTGCTCTGTCTTGCACTGGTTGCGCTGTGCGGAACCCCGCTGCTCGCCTCAGAGGAATTTCTGGATTCCACAAATGAATACAAAATACCGCAGTATGTGATTGAAGTCTGCGATCTGCTGCCGGAGAATATCCATGCGATGGTGTCCAACCGGCTTCTGCCCTATATAAGGCAGTATGACACGAGCATCACACTGGAGTATGCGCGCAATGCGTTTGACTCCGCCCTGCTTGAAGAGGGCAGATCCAATGTCGAGAAACTGTATCTGGAGATGCAGGAGGACGAGATCGACCTGTCATATCTGGCTCCGCTGGCAAAGGAAGAGGGCTGTACGTTTATTGTGCTCTCCAACACGCGCACGTATATAGGCGAGTGGGAGGACTATGGTTATGAAAAATACGCCTCGACGGCGGATTTTGATATTTTTGTTGACATGGACTATGAGGAAGGACAGGATACAAGAAAGTGGGAGGACTGAAAAAGAAGGCGCTGCTTTTCGGTATCGTGATCTGCAGTCTCCCGGTCTGGCTGACGCTGTGCGCTCCTGTTGAGACAAAACCTGCTGTTTACATCAATGAGGTCTGCAGCAGCAACAAACGTATTGCGGAAGATTCCGATGGAGAATGCAGCGATTACATTGAGCTGTATAATGCCTCAGACAGGCCGGTATCCTTGTCCGGCTGGCATCTGACGGACGATGCAGGAGAGCTGGACAAGGCCGCGCTTCCGGACATTACGATGGAGGCGGGCGGCTATCTGCTGCTCTTTGCGAACGGGCGGGATGACAGTGAAGATTCCCTTCCTTTTAAAATCAGCGCTGCGGGGGGAGAGTCGATCCTGCTGACGGACGCTGAGGGAGACATTGTAGACAGTGTAGCGTTGCCGGAACTGGAGGCGGATACCGCTTACGCGAGAAGTGAGGACGGTTCTGATACCTGGGCGGTTCTCGAGGCGTCCCCCGGCACGTCGAATAATGAGGCGGTCGCAGTGAAAGCGGCGACGCTTGACACGCCGGTCTTCTCCACAGAAGGCGGATTTTACAGTGAGGCCTTTTACCTGGAAATTGAGGCGGAAGAAGGGGCGACGATCTACTATACGCTGGACGGAAGCGAGCCGACAGAGCAGTCGCAGGTCTATACGGGCAGCATCCTGATCGAGGACGCCAGCGCAAATCCCAATGTATACAATGCTATTCAGAATGTGACGACAGACTGGCTCAACTACACGCCGACAGAGGAGAACGTAGACAAGGGAACGGTCGTCCGTGCAGTTGCAGTGGATGGCGATGGCAACGGCAGTTGGGTGGCGACAGCGACGTATTTTGTCGGCCTTACGGCTTATGAAAATGCGGATGTGCTGTCTCTGGTGGCGGATCCGGAGGATCTCTTTGGTGAGAATGGCATCTATGTCACGGGAAAGGAATATGACGAGTGGTATCTTTCCGGTTCCGGGGAGGAGGAACCCACGCCGAATTATGAGCAGAAGGGCTCCCTGTGGGAGATCGACAGTAATCTGGAAATGTTCGAGTCGGGAGAGAGTGTCCTGAATCAGGCGGCCGGGCTGCGGATACAGGGCGGTTCTTCGAGAGTGTCTGCAAAGAAGCGCTTCAGCGTCTATGCGCGCGAGGAGTACAGCGGCAGCGATTATTTCGACTATGAGATCCTGGAAGGGAAGAAGCTGCATTCCTTTGCGCTCCGGCAGGGCTTTGCAAATGCAGCCATGCAGGAATTATTGCAGGATCGGAGCGTAGGCACGCAGTCCGCACGGGAAGTGGTTGTGTTCCTGAACGGAGAATACTGGTACACGACCTATATCCAGGAAAAATACAGCAAATATTATCTGAGCGAAGAATACGGCGTCGATATGGACAATGTGGCGATTCTCCGGAACTACTCGGTGACCGGGAGTGGAGACAGTTCCGTGGAGGCGGAGTTTGCGGATCTGATGGCCTATTTTAACGGGACGGATTTCTCGACGGAGGAGGCGTTCCTGGAAGCCTGCGAAAAGATCGATATGCAGAGTTATATCGATTTTATGGTTACCAACATTTATCTGTGTAATATGGATATGTCGGATCGCTATAATCAGCTGACCTGGAGGTCATATGAGGACGGCGAAAGTGAATATGAGGATGGGAAATTCTGCTGGCTTCTGTATGACCTGGATTATGTGGAGACGAGCCATCTGGACTTCTATGGCGTCGACAATATGGCGGAGCTGAATTCCTTTACGGCACCCATTCGCTTTGATGTGAACAGTTCGTCGATGGACGAGATGATCATTTTCAGCGCACTGCGCGATAATGAGAGCTTCCGGGAGCAGTTTGTCCTTTCTTTTCTCGATATGGCGAACACCTGCTTCTCGGCGGAATATGTCTCACAGGTTCTCGAAGCCTGGGGAGAGGACATCCACTGGCATGACGATTTTTTCCTGCTTCGTTTTGATTACGCAGTGCAGTATCTGGCGGAGGAATTTTCACTGACGGGCACGCTGGAGGAACTGACGCTTTCCGTCAGTGATCCGGAGGGTGGAAGTGTGCAGCTGAATACCTGTACGCCGGATTTATCAGATGGCTCCTGGAGCGGAAAGTATTACAGCGACTATCCGCTTACGCTGACCGCGGTGGCGGAGAGCGGGTACCGTTTTGTCGGATGGAGCGGCAGTGTGGAGAGCGACGAGGCGACCATCACGGTGGATCTCACCGATGGCGGAGCCCGGATTGAGGCCGTGTTTGAAAAAACAGAATAGACAGCAAAAAAGTCGTCTGCATCATGCGTGCAGGCGGCTTTTTCTTACCCGGTCGATCAGTCGCTGACCGAAGATTTTTTTTATGCCCAGTTTCAGATAAAACGTACATTCTCTGAGAATGCGGGCCGGCGAGAGGTGGAATACTCCAAGTTCCCGCTGCATTCGCCTCTGTTCGCGGTGGGAGCGAAGCGGATGCTCATCCGAATATCCGGAAATCTCGTAGATCGCGATTGGCTCCGGATGATAGGCGAAGACTTTGCCATCCAGATACATGCGCAGAAAAAAATGATGGTCGGCACAGATGCGGTAGGAAATGTCATATGGCGTCTCCAGCAGCAGTTCCCGCTTTATGAATGCTGACTGGTGGCAAAAGGCCATCTCCTCTTTCAGACGGTCCAGCGGAAGGGCAGGGTAGAGCCCGCGCCTTCCCTGATAGACGCAGATGGTGTCGCCATAAAGAATCTGCACATCTGCTTCCACAGGGAAAAGCATACTGAGAATGTGAGCGGATGAGAGCAGATCGCCAGCGTTCAGAAACAGGAGCCATTCGCCCGCGGCCAGCCGGGTGCCTTTATTCATGGCGTCATAGATGCCCCGGTCCGGTTCGGAGACAAAGCGAAACGGGATTTCCTTTTCGTTGAATTTCCTGCCGCATTTTTCCAGGAACTCCGGCGTACCGTCATCGGAAGCACCGTCGATGACCAGATATTCGAAACCTGCAAAGTCCTGCGACAGGATATTTTCCATCGTGGCCTCAAGCGGTGTCTTTGCGTTCCGGCAGACTGTGATGACAGACAAAATAAGAGCAGCCATGGCGGCCACCTCCTCTTCCAGAAATTATAAATTATTATACTGGATAGAGGGTGGATTTACAAGCTGTCTTGTAAAAACATGTTGAAAGTGGTAAAATACAAAGGATTATGTTTATTATGTAGCGATTCGTATGGATAAATATGACAAGTTCAAGCGTCTGCTCCGGCTCGGGATCGCGGGGG
>JAJPZP010000229.1:0-5597 GCA_021204285.1 Lachnospiraceae bacterium
GCACGGAGACGGTCTTCTACACGATGAGTGTCTACTTTTTGACCGCAAAGGTGACAAAGACCCGCTGGACGCTGCCGGGAGCGCTGATCGCGACGCTGGCGGGAATCGCGGCCAGCGTCGCGTTGGCGGGGATGATGTAAAAAGGACCAAAAGCTATGTTTTTTTCGTCTTTCGTAGTATAATAATGACGGCAGAACTGTGCTGATAATCTGACAAAGACATTAGAGGTGAAAAATGAAAATTACACAGGTTAATACTTATTTTGTACGTCCGAGATGGGGATTCGTTGAAATTGTAACGGATGAAGGGTATACCGGCTGGGGAGAGGCCGTTCTGGAAGGGCATGCGAAGACGGTTCTGGCCTGTGTGGAGGAATATCGGGATTATCTCATAGGAAATGACCCTGCGGAGATTGAGAATATCTGGAGTACGATCTTCCGGGCGGGTTTTTACAGGGGAGGCGGAGTATTGATGAGCGCGCTTTCCGGTATTGATCAGGCACTGTGGGATATCAAGGGAAAGGTGTTTGGCGCCTCTGTGTATCAGTTGATGGGCGGCGCCTGCCGTGACAAGGTAAAGGTTTATTCCTGGATTGGCGGAGATCGTCCGTTAGATGTGGCCGTGGCGGCGAAGGAGAGGCAGGACAGTGGTTTTTCCGCGATAAAAATGAACGCAACGGAAGAATTACAGATGATCGACAGTTATGAGAAAGTGGATGCTGTTCTGGAGAGAGTGGCTGCGATTCGTGAGGCCTGTGGAAAATATTTTGGAATTGCGATTGATTTTCATGGACGAGTACATAAGCCGATGGCGAAGGTTCTTGCGAAAAAGCTGGAGGAATTTGACCCTATGTTCCTGGAGGAACCAGTGCTCTGTGATCAGATGGAATGCTTTAAGGAGATCGCTGCAGCCTGTAATATACCGATTGCTACAGGAGAGCGGTTATACACAAAATATGATTTTAAGCGTCTTCTGCAGATGGGCGGAGTCGATATCATTCAACCGGATCTGTCCCATGCAGGGGGTATAACGGAAGTAAAGAAGATTGGCGCAATGGCGGAAGCTTATGATGTGGCACTGGCGCCGCATTGTCCGCTGGGACCGATTGCGCTGGCTGCCTGTCTGCAGGTAGATGCAATTTGTTACAATGCAGTGATTCAGGAACAGAGTATCGGAATTCATTATAATGTCGGGAAATCGGTTCTGGACTATGTCAGGAATGTATCGGACTTCGATTTTGTGGATGGCTATGTGAGGCTTCCTCATCTTCCCGGTCTGGGCGTAGAGGTAAACAGGGAGCTGGTTCTCGAAGAAAATAAGAGGCCTCATAACTGGAAAAATCCGGTGTGGAGGCACCGGGATGGATCGGTGGCGGAATGGTAGAAGCGCCTGGCGCGTTGCATGATTTGCCTCTTTATGTTATACTTTCGTTGACGCATAAAGGACGGTAACGCGGTATGGACGTAGATCGGGAAAAGCTTTTCAACAGCATGCTTGTGATGGTGTTCCGGGAGATCGAGGACGCAGAACGGCGTGCGCTGATTACAGGAAATTATAAGGATATCTCGATCAACGACATGCACATTCTCGAGGCGATCGGCGTCGGGAAGCCGAAGAATATGTCCGCGGTGGCGAAAGCGATCTCCGTGACGGTAGGTACGCTGACGATCGCGATCAACAATCTTGTAAAGAAAGGCTATGTGCGCCGGGTGCGCAGCGAGGAGGATAAGCGGGTCGTGTTGCTCTCTCTTACCGGAAAGGGGCGTTCGGCCTATGAGAGTCATGCGGCTTTCCATAAAAATATGATCCGGACGGTGATGGAGGGTTTTGAGGAGAATGAGCTTGATGTTCTATCCCGCACATTCCTGAAGCTGCGGAAATATTTTCGAAATCTCTGATGTGTCTTTCTCCTTATTCAGGAGATCCTCCAGAATGGAGAAGGGAGCCGGTCCGGTCTCCAGCAACCACTCATGAAAATCACAGACGCTATGGTCAAAGGAGAGCTTTAGATAGCTCTCCTTTAATTTGCAGATTTCCAGATATCCCAGATAATATTTCATATAGTTGGACGGCTCGGCGAGGATGTTCAGGTACAGGCTGTGGAGTTGCTCCGCGTCGGTGATGCCGAACGCGGCGAGGTAGTCCGCGCAGTCCTCCTCCGTCCAGCCGGCGCTGTGGATATAGAGATCAAGGCTCGCGCAGACCGCATAGTTGAGAGAGGAAAGCGCACGCAGCGCATCTGCTTTCTGCCCGGAGAGGCCGAGAAAATCATAGGCGTACAGCTCACTGTAGAGCCCCCAGCCCTCCGTGTAGCCGCCGATTTCGCAGACAGAGCGGGCGGGGGAGAGTGCGGACTCGAAGGAATGCTGGTAGAGGTGGCCGGGATAGCCCTCGTGCGCGAGCGTCGTGACCATATTTACATAGGTGGTTTCATAGGAAGGGTTTATGTAGATCGTATTTTCCTCCGCCGCGTCGATCGCGGGGGTGAGATAGAAGGCAGGGCTTAAGAAGTCCTGAAGAAAAGCGGGAACTTCCCGAATCTGCCAGGAGATATCCGCGCTCTCCGGAAAATCTGTGCGGATCTGCCTCTGCAATGCGCTCAGAATCTCTGCTGGAGAGCGGTCAGAAGTCGGTTCTTCGAGGAGGTTTTCACCCTCCGAGATCGCATAGAGGATGGTCTCATAGTTGTCCGCGATCTGTTCCTCGAGCAGAGCCTCGATATCCTCGAGGTCGCGATCGGTACCGACAGAATAGCGCAGAAGATACTGATAATAAGAGAGCCCATCATCATAACAGCAAAGGCCGCAGGCGTTGGTTCCCGTGCCGCGCAGCGTTTCCAGTTTCGCAGAGAGCTGTTCATATGCGGGAAGCAGGCCGTCAAGGAGAGCCGCCTGATTTTTCACTTCATAGGTGAAGCGCTGATCGTCCGTCAGGAAGTCACAGTCTTCGAGGCGCTCCTGAAAGGACTCTACGAGATAATGGGAGGAGTCGAGTTCCGTGAGAGCGCGGCACTGTTCGAGCACCTGATCGAGCAGTTCGTCACGCATGAAGAGACCGAGCGCGGATTTTTCCTGTTCGAAGGTGGCCAGCTCTTCAAAATATTCCGGAAGTTTTCCGATCAGCTCCAGGTAGATGTCGATGTCTTCCCGGCAGCGGAAGGGAAATTCCGCCAGCAGCACCGGAAGCTGCGCCTGCACGCCGAGCGTCGGCGAGAGCGGTTCCTGGTAATAGTAAAAATCGTCGGCCTCAAGCTGGCCCTCGACCCACCAGAGGAGGACGCGGGCGGAGGTCTCGTCTTCCTCCTCTAATCCCCTGTTCAGCCATTCTCGCAGCTCTGCGGCGGTTTCCCTGAGCCAGGTCTGCTCCGCGGCGGCTTCCTCTTCGCTCAGAAGACCGAAGGTGGCTTCCGTTTTCTCGATGCCGTAAGCGGACGGGTCGGCCAGCGTGTAGTGGAGACTGATTGTGCTCTGCGAGACTTCGTGGCGGAAGAAATCGGTGGAAAAATCATCAAAAGTTGTCCTGTTAAGAACTTTGACGAAGAAAAAGAGAAGGAGGCAGAAAATCACCGGAATGATGCCTTTGTACAGATGCCTGCGCATAGTTGTGTCCCGCCGTATGATCATTTCAGGACAATATATGCCGCGGGTAATCGAAAGATTCCGCATGCGGACGCTGTTGAAGTATGGGATTGCCTGTTATAAGAGTCGGTGCAAAGTCATGGTGGAACGGGAGGTCTGCATGGCTGAGCAGTGATGGATCGAAGAATAAAAAGGCCGGCAGGGTATCGAAAGTTCCGCCCTGCCGGCCTTGCTTTCTGTAATGTTTTCTAGCAGATCTCCGCGCCTGCCGGCATCTCCTTCTCTGGCGTCAGCAGTGAGAGTTTTCCGTCTGCATCTTCTGCGCAGAGCAGCATGCCTTCCGAGACGAGGCCGCGGATCTTGCGCGGCTCGAGGTTTACAAGGACCATGACCTTTTTGCCGACCATCTCCTCCGGTGTGTAGCTGTTGCGGATACCGGAGACGATCTGGCGTACCTGGCTCCCGATCTTTACCTGGGAGCAGAGCAGACGGTCCGCCTTCGGCACGGCCTCGCAGGAGAGGATCTCGCCGACCTGGAACTGCAGTTTCGAGAAGTCATCGTAAGAAATGGCAGGCTTCGGATCGAGGTCGACGACTGGTTCCGCCGGCGCTTTGGCGGCTTCTTCAGCGGCGTGGCGTTCCTCCACCTTCTGCAGCACTTCCTTCACATCGAGGCGCGCGAAGAGGATCTGCGGCTGGTCGGTGACCTTTGTGCCGGACGGATAGAGTCCGAAGCGATCCATCTCCTCCATGCTGCGCGGTGTGGCATTCAGCTGCTCCAGGATCTTTCTGGAAGTGGAGGGCATAAAGGGTGTGAGAAGGGCTGCACCGTAGCAGATGCTCTCCACCAGGTTGTAGAGAACGGTGGCGAGCCGGCCCTTCTGCGCTTCATCCTTCGCGAGCGCCCAGGGCATCGTCTCGTCGATATACTTGTTGCAGCGCTTGAACAGGGCGAAAATCTCAGTCAGGGCGTCCGCGACGCGCAGCTGATCCATCTTCTCATTTGCCCTGGTGAGTGTCGAGAGGACAGTGGCTTTCAGATCCTCGTCCACCTCCGCATTCACGCCCGTGTTCGTCACGACACCGCCAAAATATTTATTCGACATGGAGATCGTGCGGTTCACGAGGTTGCCGAGTGTATTGGCCAGTTCGGAATTGAGGCGCTCGACCATCAGCTCCCAGGTGATCACACCGTCATTTTCAAAAGGCATCTCGTGCAGTACAAAATAGCGCACTGCGTCCACGCCGAAGAAATCGACAAGCTCGTCTGCATAGAGCACGTTTCCTTTGGATTTGCTCATCTTTCCGTCGCCCTGCAGCAGCCAGGGGTGACCGAACACCTGCTTCGGGAGCGGCAGGTCGAGCGACATCAGGAAGATCGGCCAGTAGATCGTATGGAAACGGATGATATCTTTTCCGATCAGGTGCAGATCCGCGGGCCAGAGCTTTTTGAACTGTTCGCTCGACTCGCCATCGCAGTCGTAGCCGATGCCGGTGATGTAGTTGGTCAGCGCGTCGAGCCAGACATAGACGACGTGCTTTTCATCGAAGGTGACCGGAATGCCCCATTTAAAGGAGGTTCTCGACACGCACAGATCCTGCAGTCCCGGAAGCAGGAAATTGTTCATCATCTCGTTTCTGCGGGAAACGGGCTGGATAAATTCCGGGTGCGTATTGATATGATGGATCAGGCGGTCGGCGTACTTGCTCATACGGAAGAAGTACGCCTCCTCCTGCGCGGGCTGGACCTCGCGGCCGCAGTCCGGACACTTGCCGTCCACGAGCTGGGACGGCGTCCAGAAGGATTCACAGGGTGTGCAGTAAAGGCCCTCATAGGAACCCTTATAGATGTCGCCTTTGTCATACATGTATTTGAAAATCTTCTGCACCTGCCGCTCGTGGTTCGCGTCTGTCGTGCGGATGAATTTGTCATAGGAGGTATTCATCCGATCCGAGAGTTCCTTGAACTCGCCGGACACCTCCGCCCCAAATTCCTTCGGCGTCACGCAGATCGCTGCA
>JAJPZP010000229.1:5607-7349 GCA_021204285.1 Lachnospiraceae bacterium
TTTCCGCTGGGCGGGTTTCCGGAAGAATAGGCGAGGGCAGTCGTTATATAATATTTTTTCTTTTCCATTTTTCTACCTCTGTTTATCCGTTTTTCTCAGAGTAGCACACGAAGAAAAAGAAGTCAATAAAAGACCCGCGAGCCTTTCTGGTGGCGCAGGTCTTTCCGGAAAGTCAACCGTCGGTCAGGTTAAGCAGTTCTGCCTGTTTCAGGAGAAAGCGGTATTTCAGCTGCACGGCCTGCAGCTCATAGATGGAGGAATCAATGAGATCCGGGTCAATTACATTCTCGAAGTTGGAGTAGGCGCGATCCAGTGCGGATTTGGTGTCGGCGATGTCTTCCAGGAGCTGCTTCTTTCGGGCCTCCCTGAGCGGATTTGATTCTCTCGTCTTCATTGGCTTCTCCCTTCCATATCTGGGCAAATCGGTTTCTATCAGTATAGTCGCATACTGGAAAATTTATACGGGTTCTGGAATATTTTTCACAGAGAGCTTATATATTTGGAAAAAGGGGGCGCGTTAAATGGATAAGACAAGCGGAGTTTTTGTCATTGCGGGGGCCTGCCTTCTGGTTCTGTTTATGGTGACAGTGAAACACAAGGCAGAGATTCTGCTGAATTTCTGCCTGCGGGCTGTTCTGGGTGAGATTGCAATACATGTGGTCAATACGGCACTTTCGCTGTGGGGAATTTCCTGTTCTGTGGGTATAGGACCCCTTAGCCTTTTGACATCCGGAATCCTTGGAATCAGCGGGGTTTCTTTGCTTTACGCGATTGCAGCGATTCGTTTTTTGTGAAGGTTGCACAAAAAATTTGAACAAATTGTAAACTCTATGGACAGATAAAAACAGAGGATTTATAATAAAGACCGTGATAAACGTTTATCTTGAAGTGGCATTTCGCCATAGGCTCACAGTTTTATTCTGAGCCGGATTCCATGAAGTATAGCAGTAGGAGGACCAACATGGTGCTGCTGGAGGTAGCTATGTGAAAAGCACAGGTATGTGGGTTGCAGATTCTCAGGAGGCGTATGCAAAGGCCTTTATGGAGTATGTCAATCTGAAGAAAAATCATTTGTTTCAGGTACGCGGCTGTACAGACGCAGAGCAGCTGAAGAAGATTCTGTCCGATGAGGAGATTGAGATATTGCTGATAACAGCAGAGTGGTATGAAGCTTTTCGGGAGCTCATTCACCAGAAGAGTGTGATCATCCTGTCGGAGGGGAGCGTATCCGGGGATATCGGAAGCTGTCCGGCTGTATACAAGTATCAGTCTGTTGAGAATATCCTTCGGGAGGTGATGTTTTACTATTCCGAACAGGACAGCGAACGAGCTTATATAGGGGCTCGCAGGGATGCGAGGGTGATCGGCGTCTTCTCCCCCTGTGGGGGATCTGGAAAAACTGTTTTTGCTCTGACACTGGGAGAAATACTTGCGGAGAAAGAAAATCAGAACGTTTTATATCTGAACCTGGAGGAATGCTCCGGAATCGCCGGATATCTGGGCGGCGGTCACTGGAATGCATCCGATCTGATCTATTTTTTAAGACAAAATAAAGCGCAGTTTCTCTACCGGCTGAACAGTATGATCCAGAAGCTGGATCGCATGGATTACATCCCAACCTGCGAATCTTATACGGATTTCTGCCAGATTACGGCGGAGGAGTGGCAGCGGCTGCTGCAGCTGGTCCGCGAGCAGACCTCATATGATTCGATCATATTGGATTTGGGGAATCTGATGGGGCA
>JAJPZP010000087.1:0-4621 GCA_021204285.1 Lachnospiraceae bacterium
GTATAACAAACAGAACAAGACACCTGTCAGAACTTATTATATTATAAAAAGTCCTCCGGATGCCATATTGAGAAAGGAGAATCGATATGAAACTGAAACCATTGGGAGATCGGGTAATTTTGAAAAAGCGCGAGGCCGAGGAGATGACGAAGTCGGGGATCATCCTGGCGGCGAAGTCACAGGAGAAGCCGCTAGACGCGGAGGTCATGGCGGTTGGTCCCGGCACGGTGGAAGACGGCAAGGAGATTAAGATGTGCGTGAAGCCCGGTGACCATGTGATCTATTCCCAGTATGCGGGAAATGAGGTCAAACTCGACGATGAGGAATATGTGATTGTGAAGCAGAGCGATATTCTCGCGATTATGGAAGTATAAATGGAGGCGAATGAATTATGGCAAAGGAAATTAAATATGGTGTAGAGGCGAGGACTTCCCTCGAGACAGGTGTGAATAAACTGGCGGATACGGTGCGTGTGACGCTGGGGCCGAAGGGCAGGAACGTTGTACTTGACAAGTCCTATGGCGCGCCGCTCATCACGAACGATGGCGTGACGATCGCGAAGGAGATCGAGCTGGAGGATGCGTTCGAGAACATGGGCGCGCAGCTGATCAAGGAAGTCGCGTCAAAGACGAACGATGTGGCGGGCGACGGCACGACGACCGCGACGGTGTTGGCGCAGGCCATGGTGCACGAGGGCCTGAAGAACCTCGCGGCGGGCGCGAACCCGATTGTGCTCCGGAAAGGCATGAAGAAGGCGACGGATACTGCGGTCGCGTCGATCAAGTCGATGAGCGAGAAGGTGAGCGGCAAGGAGCATATCACAAGAGTGGCGGCGGTTTCCTCCGGGGATGATGCGGTCGGCGAGATGGTCGCGGAGGCGATGGAGAAGGTCTCGAACGACGGCGTGATCACAATCGAGGAGTCGAAGACGATGAAGACGGAGCTCGATGTGGTCGAAGGCATGCAGTTCGATAGAGGTTACATTTCATCCTATATGGTGACCGATCAGGAAAAGATGGAGGCGGTGCTGGACGATCCGCTGATCCTGATTACCGACAAGAAGATCAGCAATGTGCAGGAGATCCTTCCGCTGCTGGAAGAGATTGTAAAGATGGGCAAGAAGCTTCTGATCATTGCGGAGGATATCGAGGGCGAAGCTCTGACGACTCTGATTGTCAATAAGCTGCGCGGCACCTTCCAGGTGGTCGGCGTGAAAGCGCCGGGCTATGGCGACAGCCGCAAGGCGATGCTGGAGGATATTGCGGTACTGACCGGTGGCCAGGTGATTTCCGAAGAAGTGGGCATTGAGCTGAAGGACGCTACGATCGACATGCTGGGGCGCGCGAAATCCGTGAAGGTACAGAAGGAAAACACGATCATTGTGGACGGTCTGGGAGATCAGGCAGCGATCAAGGGCAGGATCGGACAGATCCGCGCACAGATCGAGGAGACGACTTCGGATTACGATAGGGAGAAGCTGCAGGAGCGTCTCGCGAAGCTCTCCGGCGGCGTCGCGGTGATCCGTGTTGGTGCGGCGACCGAGACAGAGATGAAGGAAGCGAAGCTCCGTATGGAGGACGCGCTCGCGGCCACGAAGGCGGCTGTGGAAGAAGGCATCATCGCCGGCGGCGGCTCCGCTTATATCCACGCTTCCAAGGAAGTGGCAAAGCTTGTGGATGAGCTGGAAGGCGATGAGAAGACCGGCGCGCAGATCGTTCTGAAGGCGCTGGAGGCACCTCTGTACTATATCGCGGATAACGCGGGGCTGGACGCACCGGTCATCGTGAACAAGGTACGCGAGTCTGAGGTCGGTATCGGCTTTGACGCTTATAAAGAGGAGTATGTTGACATGGTGAAGGCGGGCATCCTCGATCCGGTCAAGGTGACAAGGAGCGCGCTGGAGAACGCAACCAGCGTGGCGTCGACCCTGCTGACGACGGAAGCGGCAGTCGGCACGATCAAGGAACCTGCTCCGGCTGCACCTGCAGGCGCACAGGGCGGCATGGATTACTAAGCGGAAACGAAACTGCTTGAACACAAGGCAAGCGCACCCCTGGCCATACAAAACGAATAGGGCTAGGGGTGCCTTTCTTTTATTCTGATGGCAATGGAATATGAACGGATGAAGAAAGGGTATGGCAACCCGGACAATGATAAAAGTGAAAGACGTCATAGACCAGGATTAAGGAAAGTGAGAATACGAAAATCCGGGGCAGGCTGGCTTCCTCTGGATCAGGTGAAAATGATTTAGCTATAACAGATTTTTAAAATGAAAGGAAAAAGAAATGAACAGCTCGGTTATCCCTGTCTTTTTTACGGTTGATAAAAGCTATGCGCCCTGGCTGGACTGCGCAGTGCGCTCGCTTACGCAGAATGCTTCAAAGGAATACCGTTATCATATCCACGTTCTGCATCAGGATCTGACGGAACAGGATATCGAAAGAATCCGCTCCGGGGTCCATTCACCCTTTGAGATTACCTTTACACACATGGAGGAGAGCTATGCCGGGCTTACAGACCGGAAAGAAAACCGCCTGCGCTGCGACTATTTTACGATGACAATCTTTTTCCGGATTTTCATCGCGGATATGTTCCCGGAGTACGATAAGGGTATTTATCTCGACAGCGACATTGTCGTACCGGGCGACATCTCGGAAATGTTTCAGATCGGCCTGGGAGAAAACATCATTGGAGCCTGCCCGGACTACTCCATCATGGAAATTCCGGAACTGGTACGCTACACAGAGCAGGCTGTTGGCGTGAAGAGCACAGAATATATCAATTCCGGTGTGCTGCTCATGAACCTGAAAAAGATGCGCGAGGTCGATTTCAGTGGACATTTTCTGCGGCTTCTGAACCAGTATCACTTCGACTGCGTTGCGCCGGATCAGGATTACTTCAACGCGATGTGTCGTGGAAAAATCCTGTTTCTTGACGAACGCTGGGATGCCATGCCGCCTGAGGCTGGTGAGCGGAAGAAAGTCGGACATCCGGGGCTCATCCATTACAATCTGTTCCATAAGCCCTGTTGCTACGATGATATTCCCTATGAGGAATACTTCTGGGAGTACGCCCGTGTCTCTCCCTACTATGAGGACATCCTGACTTTTAAGAAGAATTATTCGGATGAGAAGAAGGTCTCTGACCGGGAGTGTCTGCGTACGCTTGTTGAGAAGGGCGGTGCACTGGACCGGCAGGATGTGACGTTCCGCAAGGTGCGGGAGCGCGGGGAGAGATTTCTGTAAATCATGGAATACTCGGAGTGCATATTGCGAACAGAAGACAACTTGCAGATGACGAAGCAGGATCAGGAACAGAAGGTAAAGGTTTATGAAAGAGCAGATAGAAAGAAGTCCGATTATGAATTCGGGAAGGATGACGCCGCCGGATGGGTACCGGCTGGGAATTGACGTCGGTTCCACGACTGTGAAGCTGGTTGCGACCGACGCGTCTACAGGTGAAATCCTCTACTCTCATTACGAACGGCATAACGCAAGACAGATTGAAACGCTGATCCGGCTCCTTACGGAGCTGAGCCGGCTTTATCCATCGGAAAAATTTCTGGCCGCAGTCTGCGGTTCCGGCGGCAGAACGATCGCTGAACGACTTGGCGTTCATTTTATCCAGGAGGTCGTGGCAAATTCCGCCGCCGTGAGGGATCTCTATCCGCGTGCACGGACGGCCGTCGAGCTCGGTGGACAGGACGCGAAGGTCGTTTTTTTCTATTATGATGAAAAGGAAAGAAGATTACAGACCTCGGATATGCGGATGAACGGCAGCTGCGCGGGTGGTACCGGCGCGTTCATCGACGAGATTGCCGCCCTTTTGCACGTAAAACCGGAGGAATTTGATGCGCTGGCGGCGAAGGGCACGACGGTCTATGAGATCTCCGGGCGCTGCGGCGTCTTTGCGAAGACGGATATCCAGCCGCTGCTGCTCTCCGGCGCGCGCAAGGAGGACATCGCGCTCTCGACCTTCCATGCGATCGCGAAGCAGACGATCGGCGGGCTCGCGCAGGGGCTGGAGCTGAGAGCACCGGTCGTCTTCGAGGGCGGCCCTCTGACCTTCAACCGGATGCTTATCCATGTCTTTCAGGAACGGCTTGGGCTCTCCGACGAGGAGATCCTGATTCCCGATCATCCGGAGACGATTGTCGCGTACGGGACGGCAATCGCGATCGACCAGCTCTTTCCGGGAGAAGAGGAAAAGGCAGTCACATTGTCAGGACTGCTCGAAAGGCTGCGGCGTCTTGAGGCCAGAGCGCAGGCGGAGTCCGGTGAAACGGAGGCGCCATTCTTCCGAAACGAAGCGGAGAGGGAGGAATTTACCAGGCGTCACGACAGGGAGCTGATGGACGTCTGCGCACCCAAACCCGTGTTGAAACCGGGTGAAGGAGTTGGCGCGGGCGATGGGTCGGAAGCAGGCGGGAAGGAGCTCCGGGTCTACATCGGCATTGACTCCGGCAGCACGACCTCGAAGATCGTTCTGGTGGACGAGGAAAACCGCGTGATCGACCGCTTCTACGCGAACAACAATGGAGAACCGCTAAAAGTTGTGAAGGCCGGGCTGCTTGGTTTCTATCGGAAATATGAGGGGCTGGGGCTCCACGTAAAGGTTCTGG
>JAJPZP010000087.1:4631-7311 GCA_021204285.1 Lachnospiraceae bacterium
CTGGGTCTTGGGATGACCGGCTATGGCGAGGCTATGATGGCCAGGGCTTTTGGCGCGGACTATCACACTGTGGAGACCGTGGCGCACAGCCATGGCTGCTGCCATTATTACCCCGACACGAGCTTCCTGCTGGATATCGGCGGGCAGGATATGAAGGCGATCTGGCTGAAGGACGGTGTGATCACGAATATCATGCTGAATGAGGCCTGTTCCTCAGGCTGCGGATCTTTCCTGGAAAATTTTGCCGCGAACCTGGAAATCCCGGTCGAAGGAATTGCGGACGCCGCTTTCCGCTCAAAGAACCCGGCAAAGCTTGGAAGCCGCTGCACAGTCTTCATGAACAGTACGATCATCACGGAGCAGCGGAACGGCAGGACGCCGGACGATATTATGGCAGGACTCTGCCGCTCCATCATTGAAAATGTATTCACAAAGGTCGTGCGGATCGCGGATGTGTCTGAACTTGGAAAACGTATATGTGTACAGGGCGGAACCTTTCGCAACCGCGCCGTCTTAAAAGCGCTGGAAGACTATCTTGGAACCGATGTCCGGCTTGCGCCCTATCCCGGCGAGATGGGAGCGATCGGCGCGGCTTTCGCGCCGCGGCAGTACATCGAGGAGCGTGGCTACGCGAACGGAACAGAAAGCTCGTTCATCGGCTTTAAGCGCACGGCGGACTTTTCTTATTCTTCCAGAAGCGGTGTTCTCTGCGAGGGTTGTGCGAACCACTGCAGCCGGACGGTCATTTCCTTCTCCACCGGGCAGAAGTGGATCTCGGGAAACCGCTGTGAGAAGGGTGCACAGGAGCAGGTGAAAAAGACAGTTATAAAGGAGAAAATCCCGGATCTTTTTGTGGAACGCGAGCGGATGCTCTTCGCGGATTATCCCTGTGAACAGGTATCCGCGGACAAAGGGGAGACAGTTGGCCTGCCGCGCGTCCTGGAGTTCTGGGACAGTATGCCCTTCTGGAGTACCTTCTTCCGGGCGTTGGGATACAGGCCAGTGTTTTCTCATCGCTCTTCCCGGAAGCTCTATGAGCAGGGGCTGAAATATGTCGCTTCCGACACGGTCTGCTTCCCGGCGAAGCTTGTGCATGGTCATATTATGGATCTGGAACAGCAGGGCGTCGACCGGATTTTCTTCCCCTATATCATGCACAAGCCCCCGGAGGGTGTGGACAAGCAGAGCCCCTATATGTGCTCGGTACTGCAGGGATATCCGATGGTCGTGCGAAATTCGCAGAATCCGGAGGGGGACGGGCTTATCTTCGATACGCCCATCTTCCATTGGTTCTCCGCGAAAAACCGGAAAAAACAGATCTGCCGTTACGCGATTGAAACACTCGGTGTGACGGAATGCGAGGCGAAAGCTGCCTTTGCACAGGGTGAGAAGGCGATCGAGAGCTTCCGATGTGGGCTGCAGAGAAGAGGACAGGAGATTCTTGATGCCGTACATGAAAAGAATGCTTATGCGGTCGTGCTCGCTGGTCGGCCCTATCATGGCGATCCCTTCGTCTGCCACGATATTTACCGGCGCTTCGAGGAGCAGGGAATCCCGGTGTTGACGCTTGATTCTCTGCCAGCCTTAAGCGATCAGGATTTGCATAACACGGTTGTGGAGATCACGAACAATTTTCACACAAGAATGCTGGAGGGCGCGATGTTGGCGGCGAAGGATCCTGCGCTTGAATATGTGCAGATCGTGAGCTTTGGTTGCGGCCATGATGCGATCCTGTCCGATGAGATCACCCGCATTTTGAATGAGATGGGCCACAAGTCTCCGCTCATATTAAAGGTGGATGAGAGCGACGCCGCGGGTTCACTCGGCATCCGCATTCGTTCTTTCCTGGAGACGATCGCGATCCGGCGTCGGAATCTCTCCGCCCTGAGCCGGAAGATCGACGCGCTGCCAGAGCCGAGCCCGGCAAAATTCCACAAGGCGGACCGGAAGACGCGAACGCTTCTTATCCCCAACATTTCCAGGGAAGTCTCGGTGCTGCTGTGCGGTATCTGCGCGAAGGAGGGCTACATCGTGAAATCCGTGCCGGTCGGTGGTACGGAGGAGATCGGGCTTGGTAAGCGCTATGTACATAATGATATCTGCTTCCCCGCGCAGATGGTGATCGGGGAACTGATCGGAGAGCTGCAGAAAGGAGAGTACCGGCAGGATGAAGTCGCGGTCGGCATGGTGAAATTTCAGTGCGACTGTCGTATGTCACACTACGCAGGGCTGCTGCGCAAAGGGCTTGACCGCGCCGGCTTTGCGGAGGTCCCGATCGTCACGACCGATGCCGGAGATTCCAAAGATATGCACCCGGGCGTTTATCTGCTCGGCATCAGCGCGGTACTGGAAGCCGTCTGGTGTTTCATGATGCTCGATATCCTGACCGAGCTTGTGCGGAAGATTCGTCCCTACGAGATCCACCCCGGCGAGACGAACCAGGTCTATGAGGACTGTGTGGAAAGAATGGCGGAAGGCATTCAGTCCGGTATCGGACACGAGAAGAAGGTCTTCGACGACTGCCTGGACAGGATGGATCAGATTCCATACGACAGAAGCCGACTGAAACCCCGCGTCTTCATCACGGGGGAGCTGCTCGTGACCTACCATCCCGGTTCCAATTTCCACATCGAGGAGTACATGGAGGCGAACGGGATGGAGACCCTTTTCCCGCGTATCA
>JAJPZP010000163.1 GCA_021204285.1 Lachnospiraceae bacterium
ACAAGGAACCCCAGCGCCTTCTGTTTGCCGCCGCGGTAATCGGCCACAGACTGTGGATTCTCTGCGATGACCTGCTCGACCGTGCTGCGCAGCGCGCCCTCGTCGTTCACCGTCTTCAGGCCGTGTTCCTCCACGTAACGGTCCGGATCGACATCTTCCAGGAAAATCTTCTCGAACACTTCTTTTGCGACAGAGCTGTTGATTGTCCCGGCGTCGACAAGCTCAATCAGCTTCGCGAGGTTCTCCGGCGAAAAGTCGAGATCGTCCGCCTCCATCTCATGCTCCTTCATCAGACGCATTGTCTCTCCCATCAGCCAGTTTGAGACCTTCTTCGGCTTGCCGCAGACTGCAGTCGCTGCCTCAAAAAGATCCGCCATTCTTTTTGCGGAGGTGAGAATCTGCGCGTCATAATCCGGGATATCAAAATCCTTCTTATAGCGGATCAGCTTCTCCGTGCGCAGCTCCGGCTGGCGCGCTTTGATCTCGGCGAGCCACTCGTCGCTGATAATGACCGGCACAAGATCCGGTTCCGGGAATTAACGGTAGTCCTGCGCGGCTTCCTTGGAGCGCATCGCGAAGGAAGCTTCCTTATTGTCATCCCATCTGCGCGTCTCCTGGATGACCGGGCGCCCCATCTCGATCAGCTCGATCTGACGCTCCCGCTCCCCGTCGATCGCATGGGCGATCGCCTTGAAAGAGTTCAGGTTCTTCATCTCGGTACGGGTACCGAGATTCTCGCTCCCCACCTCGCGCACCGACAGATTCACGTCCGCGCGCATCGAGCCCTCCTGCAGCTTGCAATCGGACGCGCCGAGATACTGAATGATCAGGCGCAGCTTGTCAAGGTAAGCAATCACCTCGTCCGCGCTGCGCATGTCCGGCTCGGACACGATCTCAATCAGCGGCACACCGGAGCGGTTGAAGTCGACCAGGGAGACATCCTCCCACTCGTCGTGAATCAGCTTTCCCGCGTCCTCCTCCATGTGAATCTCATGGATGCCGATCTTCTTCGGACCCGCGGGCGTGTCGATCTCGACCCAGCCGTCCCGGCAGATCGGGTAATAGAGCTGAGAAATCTGATAGTTCTGCGGGTTATCCGGATAAAAATAATTTTTCCGGTCGAACTTGCAGTTCTGCGTGATCGTGCAGTTCGTCGCGAGGCCGACGGCCGCCGCGTACTCCACGACCTGCTTATTCAACACCGGCAGCGACCCCGGCATGCCGGTGCAGACCGGACAGGTATGGCTGTTCGGCGCGCCACCGAAGGCCGTGCTGCAGGAACAGAAGATCTTGGTCTTCGTGGCAAGCTCCACGTGAACCTCCAGGCCGATGACTGTCTCATATTGTCTGCTCATCTTCTCTTCCCTCCTTACTCTGCCGCCGGGCAGTGCACGTAGCTGCGGCTCTGCTCAAAGGCATAGGCCGCACGGATAATATTTTCTTCCTTAAAACAGTCTCCCATCAGCTGCATGCCGACCGGCAGTCCCCTGCTGTCGAGACCGCAGGGGACCGTGATGCCCGGCAGCCCCGCCAGGTTGACGGAGATCGTATAAATATCACCAAGATACATCTTGATCGGATCACTTAAGGACTCCCCGAGTTTCGGCGCAGTCGTCGGAGCCGCCGGTCCGAGGATGACGTCGTATTTCGCGAACGCACGGTCGAAAGCCTGCCTGATCAACGCCTTGGTCTTCAGCGCCTTGAGGTAGTAAGCGTCATAGTAGCCGGAACTCAGAACGAAAGAGCCCAGCATAATACGGCGCTTCACCTCGGGGCCGAAGCCCTCGCTGCGCGACTTCTTGTACATATTGTGCAGGCCATTGTAGTCCTGCGTGCGGTAACCGTATTTCACGCCGTCAAAGCGGGCGAGGTTCGAGCTGGCCTCTGCCGAAGCAATGATATAGTAGGCGGGAATCGCGTACTCCACGAGGCTTAAGTCAAATTCCTCGAGAATCGCGCCCTTCTCCTCCAGCACCTTCGCGGCCTTCAAAATCGGTTCCTTCACCTCCGCGTCGAGGCCGTCCCCGAAATAATCCCGCGGAATACCGATGCGCAGCCCTTTTACGTCGTCGCGCAGCGCCGCGGTAAAATCGTAACTCTCCCGGCACACGGAAGTGCTGTCCTTCGGATCATGCGAAGCGATCGCCTCCAGCACGGTCGCGCAGTCGGTTACGTCCTTGCAGACCGGCCCAATCTGGTCAAGTGAGGAGCCATAGGCGATCAGGCCATAGCGGGATACCGTACCGTAGGTCGGCTTGAGTCCGGTAACGCCGCAGAAAGAGCTCGGCTGGCGGATCGAACCGCCGGTGTCGGAGCCAAGCGCATAAGCGCATTCCTCCGCCGCCACCGCCGCGCAGCTGCCGCCCGAGGAACCGCCCGGCACATGCTCCGGATTCCAGGGATTTTTCGTTGGGCCAAAGAACGAGGTCTCGGTCGTGCTTCCCATCGCGAACTCGTCCATATTGGTCTTACCGATGACCACAGCGCCGGCTTTTCTGAGGTTCAGCACCGCCTCCGCCGTATAAGTCGGTTTGAAATTATAGAGAATCTTCGAGCTGCAGGTCGTCAGCATGCCCTCCGTACACATATTGTCCTTGATCGCGACCGGCACGCCCGCGAGCGGACCTGTCAGCTCTCCGGAGGCAATCCTCTGCTGCACAGCCTCCGCTTCGCGCAACGCCGCTTCCTCGTCCACAGTCACGTAGCAGTTGTACTTCTCATCCAGCCGTTTCACCTGTGCAAGCGCGTCCTTCGTCGCCTCGACGGCGGATACTTCGCCCGCGGCGATCTTCTTTCCCAGCTCTACGGCGGTCAGACTCATCAAACTCATATTTCACGCCCTCCTACTCTACCGTCTTCGGCACCTTGAACGCGTTTTCGCTACGTGCGGGCGCGTTTGCAAGGGTCTTTTCGTGCTCGTCGCCGTTCGTCACCACGTCCTCGCGGAACACGTTGTGCACCGGAAATACGTGCGACATCGGCTCGACGCCCTCGGTGTCGAGGCCATTCAGCATGTCAATATAGTCCAGCATGTTTCCCATGTCTTTCTTCGCCTGCTCCTTCTCCTCGTCGGAGAGTTCGAGCTTCGCAAGGATGCCGACGTACTCAATCGTCTCATCCGAAATAATATTTGCCATGAAGGTCTCCTTCCTTTCTCTCTATTCCCGCCCGAAACGCTCCCCTATGGTTTTAAGGACTCGCTCCCGCTCAGGAGGAAGACGCAGCGGACACTAAGCTCAGCCTTCGCCTGATCGGCTTGACTTCGCTAAGTGCCGGCGCTTCCTCAATGGTCCTTAAAACCATAGGGGAGCGCTCCGGGCTGCACAGTGGCAGGGGATAGAGATATTATTCTTTATTTTACAACTTGTAGCGTAACACTTGTAGCGACCTTTGCAGTTTTCCACGCAGCCAAGTGTTACGACTTCTACCGTTTACAGCGTAACACTTGCCTCGACCTTGTGGGGTGCTGCTGTGGTCTGTATGCGGACCATCAGGGCGGCGTCGGCACTTGGCGAAGCCGAGCCGCAAGGCGAAGGCTGAGCCTTAGTACCGCTACGTCCGCCCTCTGAGCGAGAGCGGGTTCGCAGACTGACCTCTGCAGCCCCCCCACGGAGCCAATGCGTTACAACTTCCATCGTTTACAACGTGACACCTGCCTCAGCCTTGTTGGGTGCTGCTATGGTCTGTATGCGGACCATCAGGGCGGCGTCGGCACTTAGTGAAGCCGAGCCGTCAGGCGATGGCTGAGCTTAGTGTCCGCTACGTCCGCCCTCTGAGCGGAAGCGGGTTCGCAGACTGACCATTGCAGCTCCCCACGGGGCCAAGGCGTTACGGCTCTAACCTCGACAGGTCGCGGGGATAGAGGGTGGCCTCGCGCACATTGTCCTCGCCGACCAGCTTCATGGTCAGGCGTTCGAGGCCGATACCGAGGCCACCATGCGGCGGCATGCCGTAGCGGAAGGTGTCGAGGTACTGTTCGAGGCCCTCCTGCTCCATCCCACGGGCCGCAATCTTGTCGACAAGCATCTGGTAATCGTGGATGCGCTGCCCGCCGGTCGTAACTTCAAGTCCCTGATACAGCAGATCAAAGCTGAGCGTGAAACGGCTGTCCTCCGGATCATCCATCGCGTAGAAGGGTCGCTTCTTCGAGGGGTAGTGCGTGACAAACACGAAGTCCGCGTCGTACTCTTCCTTGAAATACTGGCCGATCAGTGACTCTTCCTCCGGCTCGAGGTCGAAGGGGTTACGAATCTTGCGGTTATATTTCTCCGCGACGAGCTCCTTCGCGCGGTCGAAGCGCACCGCGGGAATCTCGTCCGTCTTCGGCAGGGTGATGTTCAGCATCTTCAACTCTTTCACGTAATCCTGCTGAAGCAGGCGCACCATGTGCTGCAGAAAGCCGGTCTCCATCGCCATGATATCCTCGAAGCTGTCGATGTAGCCCATCTCGAAGTCAAGCGAGGTGTACTCGTTCAGGTGACGCTTCGTGTTGTGCTTCTCCGCACGGAATACCGGCGCGGTCTCGAAGACCCGATCAAAGACGCCGACCATCATCTGCTTGTAGAGCTGTGGCGACTGCTGCAGCACCGCAGGGCGGTGGAAATACTCCAGTTTGAAGAGGTTCGCGCCGCCCTCGGCGCTCTTCGCACCGATCTTCGGCGTATGGATCTCCGTGAATCCTTCTCCGTAGAGGAAGTCACGAAAACTGCGGACAATGCCCTCCTGAAGCTTGAACTTCGCGCGCTCGCGCACATTCCGCAGGGAGACCGAGCGCATATTCAGCTTCGCCTCCAGCGAGGTGTTCAGCTTCCACTTGGCGATCGGCAACGGCAACGGCGCGCTCGGCTCTGACAGCATGCGGATACCCTTCAGGCACAGCTCGACGCCACCCGGCGCGCGCTCCTCCTGCTCGAGAACGCCCTCCACTTCTACCGTGGCGACTTCGCGCAGATCCTTCAGGTCAAATCCTGCCTTTCCCTCCTCGTAAACACACTGCAGCAGCCCGTCCCGCTTCCGCAGCACGATGAATGCGATTTCACCCATATGGCGAATCGTGTGAACCGCACCGTTTACTTTCACACGCTGCCCCAGCAGTTCGCCGCTCAGAAGTTCCGGAAGCTCACGTGTGTCTGGCTTTTTTACTCCGCTTACAAAATCCATATTTCTTACCTCCTGCACTTTTCCGGGACAAAGAAAGTCCCGGAATATAAAATATTCCGGGACGGGATTGTTTTGTTTCCCGCGGTACCACCCGCATTGAGACCTGCCATGAAAATGCGCCTGTCTCCTCTCAACTGCATATAACGCCTGCCCGCGTGCTGACCTACTCTTCCTTCGACCAGCCGGCTCCCAGGTGTTCCCTTTGCCCGCTCTTCCAGAGGACGCTCTCAGTCGGTGACGTCCTGTTCCTGTCGGCCTCTGCGTGACAAGAGTCCTGTTCTCCGCCTTTTCATAATGTCCGCACCAGCGGACACCTTCATTGCCAATTATCCTAGCACAGCTTTTTCAGAATTGCAAGGGGAAATTTTAGCCCGCACAGGCAGGCATCGGCACCACGGCAGGCTGAAGAAGCGAGAGCAGTACCCGCCCGCAGGCCTCCGTGATATACGAGCAATCTCTCTCCACATTACTCGGAGCTTCCATGTAAGCCTGATGAAGTTTTTGAATTTCTTCCAGGATCTCATCCGCGGAGAGAAACGTGCTGCCCCACGCGGGAAACAGAGTCTTTCCGCGAACATAGGAGCGCATCCCTTTTTTCAGGCGTTTCTCATAGAGGCAATGCGCTCTCAGATTTCCGGGGTAATTGGGGTTGTGCGGGTAGGTAAAATAATCTGCGATATAGTGAATCACCTGTCCGAGATCGACGACGTAGCGCATCGAATCCGCTGACCAGTACCCCTCCCTAAAGGAAAGCGCGCGCAGTTTTCCCGCCACAAGGTCAAATGTCGTCTCATACTCATGCCGTCTCGTCACAAAAGACGGCTTCAGATCCGGCAGTACACTGCCGAAATAAAACGCTTTCCATCTGCGCTGCAGGACCTCGTTTCCCATACTATCCATCAGGTATCCCGCCAGGGTCAGATGCGATTTTTTTCTCATGTGCTATCCTCTCCTCACTTAAACCGAAGAGAGTATAGCACATTTTTTTTCACCGCGCACTCTGTTTTCCGAAATTTCCAGAAGCTTCCACCGAAAATACTCTTATCACGGGATTATTTGCACCATTTATCAAGAGTTTTGTCTAATTATTTGCACCTCCTGATAAAATTCCTCAGCATCTCTCCAGCACAACCGTGTGCGCGATGCCCGGGATGCTCTGCCCCTCGTTGAAGCTGACCTTCGAAAGCAGCGCGCCAGTCGGGACGAACAACACGCGCTTCCACTCGCCGCGCTCGATCTTCGGCAGAACATAGGCGGCCAGCACCATCGCCGCACAGCCGCATCCCGAACCGCCGGTGTGCGTGTCCTGTTTTTCCGCATCAAAGATCAGGATACCACAGTCGTCGTGCCGGTCCTTAAGATCAATACCCTGGTCAAACAGTAAGTCTTTCAGAATCGTCTGTCCGATACTGCCCAGATCGCCAGTGAGAATACAGTCATAGTCCGAAACCTCCCGTCCGGTATCCTTCAGATGCTGAAAAATCATGTCCGCCGCCGCGGGCGCCATCGCAGCGCCCATATGCATGGAGTCCTTCACACAGTAATCCACAATTTTTCCGGTGGTAATCCCACAGATCTGCACATGCGCCTGTGAAGCTGCCGCAGAATTCCCGGCGGCAAGTACAAAACCGCCGGCGCCGGTGACTGTCCAGGTTGTCGAGAGAGGCCTCTGCCCTGCGTACTCCAGTGGAAAACGGAACTCCCGCTCCGCGCTTGCAAAATGGCTCGACGTCAGCGCCATCGCGCAGTCTGCAAAGCCGCCGCCCACTGCCATCGCCGCGAGTGAAAGACTCTCCCCGCAGGTAGAGCAGGCTCCATACAGTCCGAACAGCGGAATCTGCAGCTCCATAATCCCATAGGAAGTCGCAATTCCCTGTGCGAGCAGGTCACCCGCGAACAGATAGCGCAGCTGTTCTTCATTCATCCCGGACTTCTCCATCGCTTTTCGCGCCGTGCGAAGCTGCAGCTCACTCTCCGCCTCCTCCCAGGTGTCTTTCCCAAATTTCGGATCCTTCTCGATACAGTCGAACAGATGTCCGAGCGGACCCTCTCCTTCTTTTTCCCCGACAATGGAAGCTGCTCCGAGGAAACGGAGCGGCTTATCAAACAGGATGCTTGCT
>JAJPZP010000215.1:0-6575 GCA_021204285.1 Lachnospiraceae bacterium
GCAGAATATCTCCCTTCCCCAGCATCGGAAGATTTCCCTCGTGAAACACATGCCCGTGCGTCAGGAAGATCATCCGTCCGCGCTCGTAGAGGAAACCGTAATCCGCCAGAATCGGAAATTCCAGCACCATCTGGTCGACCTCAGCATCGCAGTTGCCGCGCACACAGAGAATCTTCTCCTTCAATGGGTTCAGCATCGCGATGACCTCCTTCGGCGCGTAGCCCTCCGGCAGCTCATTCCGCGGCCCATGATAGAGAATGTCGCCGAGCAGAATCAGGCGATCCACCTGTTCCTTTTCATATGCCTCCAGCAATTCCCCACAGTAATATGCAGAACCATGAATATCAGACGCGATCAGCAGTTTCATATAACCCCTCCGTCTCTTTTATCTGTTTTCTAAGCCTCTGTTCCATACTTTTTATATCCTGCAGTGCTGCAAATTCCGGTCTGTCGAAGCCAAGACACGCAAAATCGCCGTGACGCCGCAGGCCGAACAGCCAGTCGGCCAGCTCCTCTCCCTCTCCGAACATCTCTGCCACAAAGTCCGTCATCCGGTTCAGGAAACCGCAGAGAGCCCCGCGTTCCCCCTCCGACATCTCTTCTTCCTTCGAGATCAATCCTCGCCAGTTCAAAGGACACGCAGGATCCGTTTTGCCGGAAGAGAAATTTCCTGCGGTGTCTGCCGTTTCCAACATCTCCCGCAACCTTGCGTCCACCCAGATATCCATACGCTCTTCCGATTCCTTCAACAGCCCATACTCTTTTTTGACCTTTCGCTCATGTTCCCGCTGTCGCAGGAATTCATCCGGAGTCAACCCTGCGGACGCATAGCACTCCCACACCTCTTTCAGGCGTTTCCGCCTTCGCTGCTTTTCTCCGTACGCCGTCAGCCGCTGCGAGGCAGCTGCCAGCAGATGCTGAATAAACATACAGCGCACGTCTGCTCCGGCCACCTTCAGTTCCTCCTTCAGCACGGATATTTCTTCCGGCGTCAGCCGGCCGTCCAGAAGCTCCGGAATCCGGTAAGTGCCCAGGCAGTGAAGGTACAGCCGGTAGTAGGCGTCGAAATCCGCTGCTGTCTCCCTGCTTCGCAGAAATTCTTCCATAAAGATATGCGTAACGGCCAGCCCCTGCCGTTCATATTCCTTCAGTACGCTCGACAAGTCTTCCCAGCCCCTGGCCGTGACGAACTCTGATTTCTCACGCGTCAGCGTCACGCGATAGAATTGCTCCGGCTTCATCTCCAGATAGGAGAGAATCGCCGGATGCACGCCGCCGGACAGCGCATAGTCCCTCCAGACACCAAAATCCGCCTCCACTTCCAGCGTCCGCATGCGATCGAGCGCCGCCATGTCAAGCTCGCGCGCCGAGCGGTTAAATTCCGGCGGATTGCCGGCCGCAACGATGACCCAGCCCTCCGGAACCGGATGCGTGCCAAAGGTCTTGAACTGCAGAAGCTGCAGCACAGTCGGAATCAGCGTCTCCGAGACACAGTTAATCTCATCCAGAAAGAGGATGCCCTCGCGGTAACCGGTTTCTTTCATATAAGCATAGAGCGAAGCAATAATTTCACTCAGCGTATACTCCGTCGCTGTGTACGCTTTTCCATCAAATTCACGTTTTACAAGCTCCGGCAATCCCACCGCGCTCTGCCTGGTGTGGTGTGTCATCGCATAGGAGACCATTCCCACACCGCAAATCGCCGCAGCCTGTCCTACAATCGCTGTTTTACCAATGCCTGGCGGTCCCAGGAGAAGAATCGGCCGCTGACGCTCAGACGGCACACGGAGACTCCCCTGTTCATCCCTGGCCGTGTAGGCCTTTACACTCCTTATGATCTCCTCGCGCGCTTCCTGTATGTTCATAAAATACCTCACTCCAGACACAGATCATATGCCCAATCCGGCGTCCTCCCCTTTTTCAGATCCTGATTCAAAAATACAAACGCCGTCTCATAGGCCGGCGGCTCCGACGGATAGACGCCATCCCCATCCGTGAAATACAATAGCCCCCGCAGGTCTTTCAGTTCCCCTGACTCGACAAGAGAGTCCACCAGCCGGAAGACCGGCGTAAAATCCGTATCGCCATGCCCTTTGACCTCAATATTCCGCAGATAATCCCGCCACTCCTTTTCCGAGGTGATCCGCACGTGGTCCTGCACCAGACAGTCGCACTGGATGATGTGGACATTCATCTCCTCAAAGAAGTTTTCCTTCTCCCGCAGAATCTCCCAGGTCTCCTCGAGAAAACGCCTGACTATCCCGCCTGAGCAGGAGCCGGAGGTGTCAATCGCGATGACGAATTCCCGCAGCCTGCGGACTTCCCGATACTCCAGAGGCTCGAGAAAGACCAGATTCTCATACATACTCCGACTGTAATCATAGGGAATATAGTCGAAACTGTCAAGATCAAGGCTCCGCTCCTCTCCCTCCTGCGCAAAGCGCTTCAGAAAACGCCGGTAATCATAACTCTTCCGCTCCTCGAGCACGATCGCCTGCGTCTGTCCGCCGCCGCTTCCGCCCGCCTGCCGTCGGTGCTCCCGCTCGCTTTGCGGAAGACTTTCAAAAACCGTCCGCCAGCGGTGCACCGCTGTCAGCTTTCTCTGAAGATCCTCCGGCGCTCCAATCTCCCGGTGCACAGGATTCTCCTCATCGTCCGCTTCCCAGCTCCCCCAGCGTGTGTGATCATCCCGGCGAAAAGCCTGCTCCAGCTCCAGAAGTCGCTCCTTTTTCTGTGCTGCCAGCCATCCGGCCGTCTCCTGCTCCCTGATGGGGAGCTGCGCCTCCCGAAGCTCCCGGTAGCAGCGGCTGCGCATCGCCGGAATGGGTCTCATGAAGCCGGGCACTGCCATGCGGTCGATCCGGTACTCTGTCGCGATATCGCAGGCCAGCGCCCAGAGCCTCTCTCCTCCCACAGGCTCCCGAAACGCATGCGGATAGAGTCCGTGCAGGACGAGATGCAGCTGCACGCGCATCAGTCGCCGCGAATCCTCCGCAAAAAGATGGCAGACCTCCCCCGGATTCCACCAGAAGTCCACGCCATCCGTGCCGGAGGCGCCATCCGTCCAGCGGGTTTTCGGAACAGCCAGTGCCGCGCCGAAATACGGCAGCTTCTCACGCAACGCAAGCTGTGACAGTCGCAGCGCTTCCGAGGCCAGAGTAGTAATGTGATCACGGTCCATGGTTTCCCTTTCTTTTTGTCTTTTCCCTTAAAATTAATCTCATTTTAAGGGAAAATCAAGAGCTGATTTTCTTCCCGACATTATCTTTCCCTTTTGATACAGGAAATAGCCCCGCCCTGACATTTGCATTTTTCCAGAGCATATAGTATACTTAGAAAAACTCACGGACGGCGGCTGCGCGAGTTGCGTGTTTGCACGCTAAATCGCGCAGACATTGGACGTGCTAGGCCTGTATGAGCAAGTAGCGCGCCAGCGCGGATTGCGAATACAGGCGGCGATTGCGAGATAAGTGAGGCAGAAAATCTTTGATTTTCGTAGCCGAACTTATGCGGTAGCTGCACGCAGTACGAAGCAATCGACTTTTCTAAGTTCAATCAGAAGAGGTCAAAAATATGAAAATGCAGGAATCCCCGGAAGATTATCTGGAAGCGATCCTGGTCTTATCCAGGGAACTCGGAAATGTACGTTCTATCGACGTTGCAAATTATCTCGGCTACAGCAAGCCCAGCATCAGCGTCGCGATGAAACGCCTGCGCGAAAATGGCTTCGTTGCTCTTGACGACCACGGGAACCTGATTCTGACCGGCTCCGGCCTGTCCATCGCACTGAAAATCTACGAGCGGCATCTGACCATCTCGCAGTTTCTGATGTCCATCGGTGTCAGCGAGGAAGTCGCAAAAAAGGACGCATGCCGCATGGAACACGTTATCAGTGACGAGAGCTTCGAGAAGATCAAGCAGCTCACCAGCTCATCACTCCTCGGTTCATAAAAGCCTTGCCATTTCCCCCGGCTTGAGATATATTGATGTGTATTGATGCAAAATAATGCGGAGGAAATCATAAAATGGTTTTAAGTTCACTTCTTGCCCAGATGGCCAAGCTGTTTTCTGTCATCATCGTGGGTTATATACTGAATAAGACGGGAATCATGGACAGTGATTTTAACAAAAAACTTTCACACCTGGTTCTCAACGTAACCCTGCCTGCCATGGTACTTGGCTCCGTTCTTACCTCGACCGTAAAACACAGTCTGAATGAGATGGGTGCTCTGCTGTTGGTGACAGCGCTTTTTTATGGTGTCCATCTGCTCCAGGCCTTCACCATTCCCTCCCTCATCCCGGCAGACAAATCAACGCGAAGCGTCTATCGCTTTGTCGCGATGTTCGGAAATACCGCATTTATCGGCTATCCGATCATTCAGGCTATCTGGGGCAGCGACGCCTTTTTTTATGCCATGATTGTCAATCTGCCTTTTAATCTCTTTGTCTATACGCTGGGCATTGGTCTGATCGCAGGCGGAAGCAAGGTGGAAAGAAACTGGAAAATGTTTTTAAATCCGGGTGTGATCTCCTCGCTGCTGGCAGCAGTCTTCGCACTGACGGATTTCGCGATCCCCCCGGTTGTCGGTGAAGTGTGTGAACTGGTAGGGCAGATCACGACGCCATCCGCGCTCCTGATCATCGGCGTTTTTCTGGCAGACCTGCCGCTTAAGGAGATACTCGGCGGAGTCCGGATCTGGATCATGGCCGCAGTGCGGCTGCTGCTTGCTCCGATTATCCTCCTGCTGGTGCTGCCACTCATAGTATCCAACTCCATGATTATCGGCATCGCAGTGGTTCTGAGCGGCATGCCGGTAGCGACAAATGGCCTGATGCTCTGCCTGGAGTACGGCGGCAAGAGCAAGACCATGGGACAGGCCATCTTTCTCACTACGATCCTCTCAATTCTGACGATCCCGCTTATTACCTCATTCCTCGTCTGATTTACACAGGCCATCACAACCTTCAAGATGAACAACAGCACTTCCTATCGTGACGCTGCCAATCCTTCACTTGTATCAAAACAGACGGAATCAATCACTTTTTTCGAGTCGTTGCAGTAAACCACGATATTTAAGCCACGTTTTCCTTTCGCGTACTCTGTCTCATCAATCAGAATGGAACAGGAATTTCCTGCAATCATTCCTTCACTGGTAATCTCATAGAGCTCGGCGCCATTGCGGATGGATCCCTTGCACGTCAGTGTCTCGTAACCAGCCTCCTCCCACACCTGATCACCGTCAATCACCGCGTAGTAACTGCCCTGATACAGATTTTCCAGGCTTGCAGAAAGTCCCAGGCTGCACATAAGCTCCAGCAGCTGTGCGTCCAGTGCGTCGCTGACGTCATCCTTCACTGCCATGAAAATTGTATAACGGTCATTATCAAGCAGTTCCAGATACTGATAAATATCTGTCACTTTTGTCAACTCACAGTCCTGCATAACAGTCTCATAGTAGGCATCCGACTTCTCCCATTGACTGTCCTGATGCGCTGTAAACCCATACTCTTCTACGAGCACATTTCCGATATAATCCGTCACCTTCTTTGCTCCCCATACATTCAGATGACCACCGTCATGATTGTCCGACGCGAACTCATAACCTGTCTCTTCGTACACACTCTGTGCATTATAGTCAACATACTCAATGTCCCGAGAATCGGCATACTGCGCCAGGTAATTATATTTCTCCACGGAAGCTGCTGTCGATGGCGTCTTTACAAGAATCAGCTCGATACCCTCCGCCTTACATAAATCTACAATTTTATCAAGATATTCCAGCATCAGCTCCGCAGGTTCGGCCTTCTCCTCCGCGCTTCCCGGCTCAAAAGGTGTGTAATTCTGATTGCCGCTGCAGCCAGACAACGCTGAATAGCCCATCAGTGCCTCATGATCACTCATGGAGAAATATGTAAAATCATTTTCCGTCAGATCTGACCAGCGTCCGTGATATCGGAAATTAGTCAGGTAGTAGCTGAGCTCTGTCTGATTTTCATCTGTCTCACAGATCGTATGCACAGCCTCTCGTTTGACCGAAGACCAGCGCATCGGATCAATCGCCAGTCGAACCGCCGCCTCCGATGAGTTCAACGCCGTTGCAGTTTTATAAGGAAACACAATATAAGTGTCCAGCACCACCGCTTTTGGTGTCTGATATTGTAACGCCTCTCTGAGCCAATAGTAGGACACCAGAACGCTCTGCTGTTCACTGCCTAAATTATAAGAAGTAATTTCATATGTGTTGTAAAGTTCCTGTGGAGAAAAGGCTGACACACAGTGACTGGATCCCAGAAACAGCACATCTATGGTATCCCTCTCAACTTCATAAAACTTTTCATAGGTTGATGTCTCCGGCCAATTGTGATTGTAATACTTTTCCAACATCAACAGGCGATTCAGCGCGCCAAGCAGCAGAACAACGATCAATGCGAACGCCGCCAGTTTCATCCCGTATCTTCTGTGTGTCCACATTCTAAAATCCTCCATAAATAAAATCCTGCGCGTCAAAACCGAATCCGTATGTACCATAGACCCAGATCCCAACAATTGCCAGAAGATAGACACTCCACCACAA
>JAJPZP010000215.1:6585-7232 GCA_021204285.1 Lachnospiraceae bacterium
TTCCCGCCATTCCAGCCCAAGTTCAAACAGACTCTCGTCAAAGAATATCCATGGATTGTATACTGTGAAAATAGAATAAATCATAGAAAGCCCCACTTTCAGCCTGTCTGCCCGGAATATGATCCATCCGAGCATCACCAGTGTAAAAGTAGAAACAGTCTGAATTATAATGCCCAATGCCTCATCCCGGCGAATCCGTAGGAGCGCATATAACTTCTTACGTATCGGCATCAGAATCGTTCCGACAATCTGATACCCCGCATGTAACAGTCCCCAGAAGATGTACTTATATCCAGCTCCATGCCACATTCCACTTACGATAAACACAAGAGTCAGATTGATATATTTGCGCAGCGTACCCTTCCTGTTTCCGCCCAGCGGAATATAAACATAATCCCGCAGCCAGCTGCTAAGGGAAATATGCCACCTTCGCCAGAACTCACCAACGCTTCTTGAAAAATAGGGATGTTGGAAGTTGTCTACCAGATGGATGCCGAATAATTCGGAGATACCCTGTGCCATGCAGACACAGGCCTGAAAATCAGTATAGAGCTGGATACTGTAGAGAATTCCCCCGACAAGAATATACCCCCCCCCGATATACTTCGGGCGAAGCAAAGATAGTATCGACAATCACTCCTGCTTTA
>JAJPZP010000225.1 GCA_021204285.1 Lachnospiraceae bacterium
GAAGTATGCTGGAGGCGGGATACCGTTTTTCCTATATTACCGGGTGTTATCTGAACGGGCGGGAGCTGCCGGACTGGGTCTATGAGGCGCTGGAGCAGAGTGAGTATGTGGATCTCTATGGCGTGTCAGCTCTCTCTGACGAGGATGGCGTCCCTTCCTCACTGACTTCCGCCGGGATCGGCTCCCTGGGAGGAAGTGCGCTCGGCGTGATTCCCTCTCTGGGAAGCAGCAAAAGTCATGATAAGGTGGTGCAGCTCTATGCGAAGGATAACAGCGGAGTCCGCTATACCGCTTTCTGTGCTCTGTACGGCGGTTCTTACAGGACAGGCTGGCATTACGAGCAGGTGGACTATTCGTCAATCATCGCGCCGAACGGGACAGCTCTCAGCAGTTATCAGTACAATCTGATCAAGTGCGTGGTGAATTGTTTTCTGAAGACTACGAAGCAGCAGTCCCACGATTACGCGGCGACGCAGCTCGCGATCTGGTATATCATCAACAACATGCCGGATGACAGCGTCTATTTTGACATTGACGAGGCCTGGACAAATAGCGGAATCAGCGAGGCGGCGGGGAAGATATACGGCGGCGATGCGAGTTATGTCTATGGAGCCTTAAGTACATTCTCCAACGCGATCAATCATTACATGGACGGGATTCTGGATTTTGATGATTTTACCAATGTAAGCGGTATTGATTATTACCCGGGCAGCCATGCAGAGCTTTACTTCTGGGCCTGCCCGGCACAGGGAAATGCCCAGTGGATCATCACCTGGAGCATTGGCTCTTCTTCAGCATCTACGGTGACGAGAGAGCTGACGATTCCCTATATCGACAGTCATGAACTGGAGAAGAAGGCCTCCGCGCAGTATCGTGTGGAGATCACAAAGGAGAGCATTATCACAAATGAGCTTCTGGAGGATATTTCGTTTCAGGTGACGGAGAGTGAAGTCTCCGGCCAGGGGATGGATGCGGATGTAAAGCCCTCGGGCGGCAGCCATCAGACCGAACTTACGACAGATGCGGATGGCTATGCATATACGACTTTTGTGCATGAGCACACTTTCCGGGAATCCTACAGCCAGTATATGACGGCACCCGGGGAGGAGACGGATCAGAGTACCTATGAGTCCCTGTGGACAGAGGCGCTCGCGGCGGCAGCTGCGCTGAGCGACGGCGATGTGCTGGCCGTGTCCTATATGGGAAATTCTGTTGAACTCACAGCAGAAGAGATGGAAGCGATCTATGAGGCACAGCAGGGCGTTTTCACGCAGTCGAAGGATTCTGCACAGAGTACGCTGAATGAGCAGTATGATTCCTATATGTCACGTACCTACCGTTATACCGTCACGGAGCTCGACCAGTATACGCGGGGGAGCGCCACAGATTCTAATGGAAGGACGCTTGCAGAGGTCACGCTGCCACTGGCCGGATATCGCAGGGATGTGAGCGGCGCGACGACAGCCGGAAGCTATTCGCAGATCGTTTCCAGCGGAGGAACGATGACGGTCGGTGGAAAGAACGACAGCGATTCCGGGACATCGAACACGAATGTCACGGACGAGCCGTGGTACAATCAGATTTTTATCAACAAGACGGATCTGGAGAGTGGCTCGCAGATTCTCTATGATACGGAGTTTGAGATTTACGAATATTATCAGTGGACAGCCCAGGTGACCGCACAGAAAAAGACGCTGTACCCATCGATGCTTCTGAACAGCCTGATAAGGGAAAAGGGCTCGGCGCTTCTGACGGAGCTGATTGCGGCGGCGAAACTGATTGTGACAGATGAGAGCGGACATGAGTATGAAAGCTGGGAGCTGGATGTGGCGAAGCTGGTGGACAATCTGGCGACGCCTTCCGACTATGCGCTGTCCTGTACACTCACGGCAGCCGGGGATTATCTGGCGCGGCTGGAGATCACTTTTGACAGCAGTTAGGATCTCAGCGCGGCGGATACCCTGCGCTATACCGCAGCGGAGCTGACAGAGACGGAGCAGGGCGTGTATCAGCTTCTGGCCGCGGTAGAACATCAGATTTCCATCAGTGAGACGGAAATACTGGGATCCGGAGCGATGCGCTACACAACTGCGGACGGCGGGATGATATCCTATGAAATCAACACGGAGAGCGGACTCTGGCAATATGTGTACACCGACGTGGAGGGAACGAAAAGCATCTACACCGCGCAGGATGACAGCGCGCGTGTCGAATATATTTCTGATGCCGCGGTTTTTGTTTATGAGAGTGTGGAGGATACGGGAATTACCCTGTATTCGGATGACGGAGTATCCTACACGGGCGAAGGAAACGGCCTTGATTTTGTGGCCGTTGATACAGGTGAGGACGGTTCTGTGACACTCTACTATTACAGCGGGACAATCCTTGCGGACGGCACTTATCACTACGACAATGCCTTTTCCGTTTCAGCCAGCCAGCTGACGGTTGCGGAACGGGATTACAGCATGGCGGCTGACCCGGACGATTATACGACCTGGGGACAGGCGAATTATGAGATCGTGCGTGTAACGGCGGATATCGCGAAGGAGATGGGCTGGACGGATTCCGTGATCGGTATGTACACCGTGCACCGGATCTCGGTGACGGATCAGTATTGCGGGACGAATTTCAGCCCGGCAACAGATACAGATACCGGTGAAAGCTATGGCTATGACAGCTACGGGACGCTCTACTATACGCAGTCCAATCAGGGGCGTTTCTGTATCGTGGAAAAGAGCGCTCCTGCGGATGAGGAGCGAAATGGCTATCTGGGAAATTACAGTGACCGGGATGAGACAGGAGAACAGGCCAGCACGGAGAAGCTGGTGCACTACCTGAATCTTTGTGAGGATACGAACCAGTATGCCACCTATATGCTGACGGACGGCTACGAGAATTATGAAGACGTTTATTATACGAGTTATGAGGAGAGGCAGGATGAGCTGCTGCACTTTGTGGGAACGACGATCAATGCGGACAGTTTTGATGACAATCTCTCCTCTGCATCGAACATTACATATTATGGGACCTGCACGGATACTGAGATCAACTATCATTCATATGCGGGAGAGGATGCCGCCGTGCTGAATGCCAGAAGTGGTTTCCATGGCCGGGATTTTCTGCAGGTGGGAGAAGTCGTCTGTGACGGTTCCGGACAGGAAGCGGCGGCGCGCAGCGGCCACACGCAGGAGAGCGTGAGCAATGCGATGGAGTATTCCTTCATCGATGAGCGCGGTTATGCGTATCTGAGTTTCTCCAAGCAGGATGCAGAGGCGGAGCGTTATGTGTACGGAGACCTCGCGGAAGCTTATGAGGATGGCACAGATCACGGAGATGCGGGACTCGATGGAGCCGTCTATTCCCTCTACGTGTCGGAGGAAAATACGTTTGAGGTGCAATATCTGGAAGGCGTGCTGGACGGGACGCTCTTCTGGGCGCAGCCGCTCACCTCGGGCGGATATCGTATCATATATGACGGCGATGAGGATCGTTCCGCCTTCACGGATTGCGGGACGAATGCGTATCAGGATTATCCACATGCCTGTCTCAGCGAAGGGAAGCTCTGTTTCGATTACACAGACAGTGATTCCGGGTATGTGAGTGTCGAGGAAAAGAGCGTTTTCTACAGTGGAATCCGTCACCCGGACGGTATGTACGGCGGCGCGAAGCACGACGGCTGGTTTGCGGTGCTCGAGGAGCAGCAGGTCTTTGTGGATACGGATGAAGACGGCTATGCGGATAGCTGGACGCAGCAGGATGTGATGCTGCAGGCAGGGGCGAAGGTCGCGAGCGCCATGATCGAGGACGGAGAATTCGAGATGAACGGGCTGTACCTCGGTGAGTATGACCTGGTCGAGGAAATCCGTACTTCGGTTGTTCTTTATTCGACAAACAATGATGACGAGGAGTGTATGGAAACACACTGGCTCTCCTTTGCACCCGGTTATCTGGCAGCGACGGATGAGGACGGAAATGCGGTGAAGTATCATTATTCTTTCCGTTATGAGGATGAAATGCAGGATGGCGAGCCTGTCAGAGCGGAGCAGATCTACCGCAGGAATGAGACGGATGGCGTGTCGGAGCAGCAGGTCATCAAGGCCGGTTTTCAGATCCGTAAGCTTACGACCGGAGGGGAGAGTGCGTCCTCCGGCAATACGGCTGGTACGGCGCTTGAGGGGGCAGGTTTTACGGTCTATCTTCTCTCGGAGCTGAGTCTTATAAAAGATGGGACGATCGCGCCGGCCTGGAGTGAGGACGAGGGCAATCAGCTGGTGAAGGATAACATGCTTGTCGCCCTTATGGATGAGTCGGACAATTTCGTCGGCTATCAGTATACAAAGTCTTATATCACGGAAAATCAGCCCTTTACAGAAAAATATGGCAGTGACTATGAACTTGCGGACGTCAACTGTCTGGTCTATATAGCGGGGCATGGCTACTATTATATGGAAGACATTCTGGCCGCCTATCGCAATCTCTATTACACCAATGAGACCGGAAAATGGGATTTTTCCGGGGAGGAGCAGGCGATTGCGCGGATGTATGAGAATGACGGTACAGAGGTGGCGGAGATCAATGCAGACTATGCGTATAAATCCAATCATCTGAACGGCGGTTCGCCCTGCGAGTGGTACGGTGTGAACGGTATTTCAGAAGGCTGGGTTCCCACCGGCATGGAAAAGGAATACCGCCTGTCGGAAATCTTTACGAATCACTATGGAAATCTGAGATCGCCGGAACTCCCGTGGGGCGCCTATCTGGTGGTTGAGACGACAACGCCGGAGGATGTATTTACGGTAGAACCGATGTTTGTGACGGTTTCCGACTCTTCAACAAGTGAAAACCGGGCAAAATCCGTGGCGCAGACGGATGCAAGCATTGTGGCTTCGCTCGTCCTCGTCAAGCGGGACGCGCAGTCCGGGCAGGCCGTGGCGCAGTCTGGCATCTCTTTCCGGATCTGGGATTATCAGAACAATCAGTATGTGTCCAGGTACCTTCTTGGACCGAATGGGGAGCTTTCGATGATTGCGCAGCGTGTGTTTACGACCGATGAGAGCGGACGGCTGAACGCGGTGGCTTCGCTGGAGGCCGGATCCTATCGCCTGGAGGAGGTGAACGCGCCGGAGGGATATTACAATTCCTATCTGGATTATGGGATTGGCGCCGTAGACTTTGAAGTGACGACGGACCGCCGGTATCAGGCGTCCGGCATCGTTTCTTCGGGAAATCTGGACTATCTCTATATTGGTGAGACGATGTACGACGATGAGGTGGTCGGGAAGCTGAGTATCCTCAAGACCGGCGAGGTACTGGTTGATTACAGCGAGACGGAGACGGGCTTCGGTGAGGATGAGTCGGCGATGAATTTCGTCTATGAGGAGCGTCCTCTGGCGGATGCGGTCTATGAGATCACGGCCGCGGAGGATATCCCGACGCAGGACGGCAATGGTTACTGGTTCCGCGAGGGCGATGTGGTTGCGACTGTGACGACTGGTGAGGAAGGGGAATATGTCTCCTTCGCCCCCAATTATCGCACGGCGGAAGACGCAGGCGGTGGGAGCTATGATTACACCTATTATTATGGTTCCGGCACATCGCTTACCGGGACAAGGGAGTACGGCGGAGAACAGTTTTCGAGCAGCGGCGGCGTCGCGAATGCCTGGATCGCCGGGCGGATGAGTGAGCTGGATCAGGCGCTGTACGGAATCCCGGCCTATACAGATGAGACAGTGTATCCAAACACCTATTATAAAGAACAGACGCAGCAGATCCTGCGCTGCTATTATCGTGCGGGCGCCTCAGAAGAACCATTTGTGTCAGATTATGTTACCCTGCTTGACGAAGAAAGCGGACTTGCCGACGCCGCGGCCAGCGTGCTGACGAGGACTGCGGAGGGATATCGGCTTACCTGGACTTCGCAGCAGCTCTACAGCGGGGCATACCTGACGGCAGAGGGGGATGACTGGAGCCTGCTGTTGGCGGACGGAAGTAAGATTCCGCTTGAATTGTGCTCAGATTGCTATCGGGTGACGGAGAGTTATGCGGACGAATGGGAACAGGGAGATCTTGTGGAGCGCACTGCCTCGGGTTATCGCATCAGCCATACAACAGCGGCACAGCCGGACGTGTCGGGCGGAGCGCAGGCAGATGAAGCGGTAGACTCTGGCTATACCCTTGTGATGAGTTACGGGAACGCGACGGTTGTGGAGCAGGAGGACGGAAGCCTCAGACTGTATGATGAGGATGGAAATCCGATTGTTGCGATGGAGGACGGTCTCTACGAAACTTCGTCCGGCGCTCTGGTGGAGCAAAGTCCATACGGCTGGAGCGTGACAGAGACCCGTTATGAGGAAATCTGTGATAACCAGTATGTGCAGGCGGAACTGCGTTTGCAGGGCGGGACGCTGACAGTCAAAAACGAGACCTGGTCGCTTCTCTGGGACGAGGCCGCGCAGGCCTTCCGGACGACCGCCGGGAACACGGTAGAAGTTGCTGCAGACGGTATGAGCGTCACCGTCACGGTGGCCGGGGTTTCGACGAGCTATCAGGCCTATGAGCTGACGCTTCAGTATACGCTTCACTATGCCACGATGGAACCCATTGTCCGCGTGGAAAATGACGGGACGCTTGGGGCGGTGTCCGTATATCTGCCGCTTGGCAGTTATGAAGTGCGCGAGATTTCCGCACCCTACGGTTTCCTTCTGAACACACAGACACAGACGGTGGAACTGACTTATGCCGATCAGACCCGGGAAGTCGTGTTTGACACGCTGGACTTTTATAATC
The DNA here is from genome assembly GCA_021204285.1 of Lachnospiraceae bacterium. GTDB lineage: Bacteria > Bacillota > Clostridia > Lachnospirales > Lachnospiraceae > Hominiventricola. The sequence continues at coordinate 6,787 of JAJPZP010000225.1, forward strand.
TTCGTGTAAAACCCTGGAGTACGTCGGAGGAAGACCAGCGGAAGCTGGGGGTTGGCGTTTACAAGTCCGACGCGGACAGCGGTGCGCTGCTCTCCGGCGCGAGGTTCGGTCTCTATACCGCTGACGATATCTACAATGTTGATGGAGAACTTCTGGTGGAAGCGGACACGCTGCTCGCCTGCGCGACGACGGATACGGACGGCTTTGCGAATTTCGCGGTGGATATTGCACTCATGAGTAAGTATCAGGATGCAGAAGCGGCGGAGGCGGAGCTGCTCTGCCGGACTTTGGTCCGCGGCGATACTGTGGAGCTCTCGATCGATGGAAATACGGCCCTGAACACAGGTAATTATTACATTGAGGAGCTGCCGCCGCCGGAA
>JAJPZP010000249.1:0-931 GCA_021204285.1 Lachnospiraceae bacterium
ATATATGATTTCCAAATAAAAATAAATCCATATTTACTATAACGATTCTGAGGTGAAAAAAATGTTCCATATTTTAGTAGTAGAAGACGACCAGGCACTCAACAAGCTGATCTGCCGTGTCCTGAACAAAAACGGTTACGAGACATCCTCCGCGACAGACGGGGAGGAGGCGCTCGAACTTCTTGACCAGACCTACATCGACCTGATTATCACGGATCTGATGATGCCGAATCTGGACGGCTTCGACCTGACAAAAGAGCTGCGGGACAATGGCTACCAGCTCCCGATCCTCGTTGTGACCGCGCGGGACAGTTACCCTGATAAGGCAAAAGGCTTCAAGCTCGGTATCGACGACTACATGGTAAAGCCGATCGACGTGAATGAGCTGCTGCTGCGGGTTGAAGCGCTGCTGCGCCGCGCGAAGATCATCTATGAGAAGAAGCTGGAGTTCGGCCCGGTCTGTCTCGATTATATCAACCTGACCGTGACCGTGGACGGCAAATCCCAGATTCTCCCGCAAAAGGAATTTCAGCTGCTGTACAAGCTTTTGTCCAGTCCAAACCACACCTTCACAAGACAGCAGATTATGGACGAGCTCTGGGGCTATGACTCGGAAACCGACGCGCGCACGGTCGACGTGCATGTCAACCGCATTCGCGATCGCTACCGCGACGTTCCTTACTTCCAGATCCAGACTGTTCGCGGCCTGGGATATAAGGGTATTATCACAAAATGAAAAAAGACACCTTCTACTCCCTCTGGTTCCGCATCGTAGCCGCTTGCTTCGGTGTTATGGTAGGCACCTTCTTTGTGCTCGGTGTCGCGTTCTACCTTTTGATACGGCTGGGAATCCTCATACTGGCTCCAATGCTGATGACCGGCATTCGGGTTCTGGTCACCATGGCGATACTCAGCATGATCACCGGTACTG
>JAJPZP010000249.1:941-5704 GCA_021204285.1 Lachnospiraceae bacterium
CTCGGCGAAACGGAGATGCAGCGCTCCGATTTCATTTCCAATGTCTCGCATGAGTTCAAGACGCCGCTCGCCACAATCAACGGCTACGCCACACTGCTGCAGGACGACACACTCACACGCGAGGAGCAGGATGAGTATCTGGAAATTATTATCCAGACCTGCAAGGGGCTCTCCACAATGACCGGCAATATTCTGAGCCTTACCAATCTGGAGCATCAGGACTGCATCAATTCCCGCGAAGTCTTCCGCGTGGACGAGCAGATCCGGGAGGTCATCCTGGGCATGGAACCACTCTGGTCGGAAAAAAATCTGACTGTCACGCCTGAGCTCGACGAAATCTCATGGCACGGTAACTGGGAGCTGACCCGTCTCATCTGGAGTAATCTGCTGAATAATGCCATTAAATTCACCCCCGCAGGCGGTGAGATCACAATTGAGGCCACGCTTGACCGCAAATGGCTGACCGTCGCAATGCAGGACAGCGGCTGCGGCATGACGCCGGAGGTGATCGCACATATTTTTGATAAATTTTATCAGGGGGATACTTCCCACAAACGAAAGGGCAATGGGCTTGGGCTGGCGCTCGTGCAACGCGTCGTCTCTCTCTATGGGGGCACAATCGACGTAAAGAGTGAACCGGATCTCGGCAGCTGCTTCACGATCCGGCTCCCTTCCGGGTATGAAGAAGAAAACGCGTAGCGCTCAGACATGCGGTACGCGTTTTTTTATCTCGGCTGTCACGACGCCGATCAGCAGACCGGTCACGAGACCCGCGATCAGCAGCACCGGCCCATAGTAGAGCAGGTTCACGCTCTCCAGAACCAGCATCGCGACCAGAAGCTGCCCGACATTGTGCGTGATACCGCCAATCACACTGACTCCGTAGATATCGAAGGCGCCGCTGCGCTTTGCCAGGTACATACAGAGGAAACTGAGTGCCGCCCCGGCGAGGCTGTAGAGCAGCATCGACAGGCTGCTGAACATAAAAGCGGACAGGATAATGCGGACGATATTAACCGCCAGGGCGTCCCGCGCCCCGAGCGCGTAGAGCGCCCAGACCACGATGAGGTTCGCAAGGCCCAGCTTGACGCCGGGGATGCCGATCGGAATGGGAATCAGCAGCTCCACATAGCCGGCGATCAGCGCGAGCGCGGTCAGAAGTCCCAGCAGCGCCAGACGCCTTGTCTTTTTATCCATGTAAAAACCTCTCTTTGTGCCATAGTCATAATGTCGCGATTTCAGGTTCTCAAATGCAAGCACTCCATACATGTTCTTTCCACCCTGTCATCGTTTCTATACTATAACACAAAAGAGAGGCTTTCAAAAGTATGTTTTTCTCTTATGCCTCGCCGTGCCGGTGGCTTCCGGTCACGGAATACTCCACCCACTCGGCAATATTCACCACATGGTCGCCGATGCGCTCAAAGTATTTGGCAATCATCAGCGTGTCAATGCACTGCTCACCCTGGCCCGGATTCTCGGAGATCATCTGGATGAGTTCTGTCTTTACCTGATTGAACAGATCGTCCACGACATCGTCCGCCTGCATGACGCTGTTCGCCAAAGGCAGATCCTTCTTCACGAAGGACTCGATACTGTCAGTCAGCATCTTCATCGCCGCCTCTGCCATCTGCCGCAGGTGCACATGCTGGGCAATGTCGCTGCCCTCCAGGAATTTTACAATATCCGCAATATCCGAAGCCTGATCACCGATGCGCTCCATGTCGGAAATCATCTTAAGAGCCGCCGAGATCGTACGCAGGTCACGCGCAACCGGCTGCTGCCGCAGAAGCAGCTTCATACAGCGATCCTCGATATCGCGCTCCTTCTGGTCAATCTCGTACTCCAGCAGAAAAGTCCTCTGCCTTGCCTGACGGTCAGAATTCAAAAGCGCTGTCATCGACTCCGACACCGCGGCCTTGCAGAGCGCCCCCATCGCGATCAGATCCTCGTTCAGCTCTGTAAGCTGTTTTTCAAAATTTTCTCTCATAGGATCAACCAAACCTTCCTGTAATATATTCCTCTGTCCTCTTATCCTTCGGCATCGAGAACAGCTGCTCCGTCTTTCCGTACTCGACCATCTCTCCGAGCAGGAAGAAGGCTGTATTGTCGGAAACACGCGCCGCCTGCTGCATGTTGTGCGTTACCATGATGATCGTGTAGTCCTTCTTGAGCTCCATCACCAGATCCTCCACCTTGGAAGTGGAAATCGGATCGAGCGCTGAGGTCGATTCATCCATCAGCAGCACCTCCGGCTCCACGGCCAGGGCGCGCGCGATGCAGAGCCTCTGCTGCTGCCCGCCGGACATGCCGAGGGCATTCTTCTTCAGCCGGTCTTTCACCTCGTCCCAGATCGCCGCCGCGCGCAGGGATTTCTCCACGATCTCGTCGAGCTTCGCGCCGCCGCGCACGCCGTGGGTGCGCGACCCGTAGGCGACATTATCATAAATACTCATCGGGAAGGGATTCGCCTTCTGAAAGACCATGCCGACCCTCTTTCGCAGCACGTTCACATCCAGATCCTTGAAGATATCGGCACCGTCGAGCGTGACCTCTCCTGTGATCCGGCAGCCCTCCACGAGGTCGTTCATCCGGTTCAGCGTCTTCATCAGCGTGGACTTGCCGCAGCCGGACGGCCCGATGAACGCGGTGATCTCCTTCTCCGGAATATCAAGATTCACATCTTTCAGCGCGTGAAAGTCTGAATAATAGAGATCCAGATTCGTTATGTTAAATTTTCCCATTCTTTCTTTCCTCCGTAATGGCTGTTCAGCCAACGTCTTCCGTGTCTGTCACTATATCCGGACTCAGCCGTCACCCGAAGCTTTCGCTCTAAATCGCTTTGGAATAAAACTGGCCAGCGCGTGGATCAGAAGCACCATCACGAGCAGTACCACCGCGGTCGCGTAGGATTCTTCCATGTAAAGTCCCTCATTCAGCAGCGCGTACATATGGATTGCGAGCGTTCTGCCGGAGGAAAACAGGTTTTTCGGAATACCGGCCACCGTACCTGCCGTATAGATCAGAGCCGCCGTCTCGCCCGTGATACGCCCGATGGCAAGAATCACGCCGGAGAGAATGCCGGGCATCGCGCTCGGCAGCAGCACGACGAACACCGTGCGCAGCTTTCCCGCGCCCAGGCCGTAGCTGCCCTCACGGTAGGAGTCCGGCACGGCCTTGAGCGCCTCCTCCGTTGTCCGCATCACGGAAGGCAGCACCATGATCGCGAGCGTCAGCGCGCCGCTCATCATCGAATAACCCCAGTGCAGTGCCACGCCGAACATCAGATAACCGAAGAGGCCATAGACGATGGAGGGAATACCCGAAAGGGTCTCGGTTGTCATGCGCACGATCCGCACCAGCTTGTTGCCGCGCCGCGCGTATTCCACCAGATAGATGGCGGAGAACACGCCCAGCGGCACCGCGATCAGCAGAGACAGGAAGGTCATGATAAGCGTATTGATAATGGCCGGCATCATCGACACATTGTCGGTCGTGTATTTCCAGGCGAAGAGGCTGGGTTTGAGATTCGGAACCCCTTTTATGAGAATGTAGCCGATCAGGAGCAGCAGCACCGCCACCGTGATGATCGCTGCCGTCCACACGAGGACGCGCAGCACGCAGGCCTGAATTTTCTGTCTTTTATCAGCCATTCTTATCACCTCTCTCAACTACAGAGAATAAAAGGTTGATCAGCAGGATGAAGACGAAGAGGACGACGCCCGTCGCAATCAGCGCCTGCCGGTGCAGGCCGGAGGCATAGCCCATCTCCAGCACGATGTTCGCCGTCATCGTGCGCACACCGTCGAGCAGGCTTCCGGGCATGACTGCCTGGTTGCCGGCCACCATAATGACCGCCATCGTCTCTCCGATCGCGCGCCCCACGCCGAGGATGACGCCCGCCAGGATACCGGACTTCGCGGCCGGCACGACCGTGCGGAACACGCTGCCCTCATGGGTGTCGCCCAGCGCCAGAGCACCTTCGTAGTAGCTTTCCGGCACCGCGCGGATCGCGCTCTCCGAGACACCGATGATCGTCGGCAGAATCATGATACCCAGCAGGATCGACGCGGTCAGCATGCTTTTGCCACTTCCTCCGAAAATCTTCTGCATCGCCGGTACGATCACCACCAGTCCGAAGAAGCCGTAGACGATGGACGGAATGCCCGCCAGAAGCTCAATCGCCGGTTTCAGGATCGGATAGATTTTCTTCGGGCAGAAGCGCGCCATAAAAATCGCGCAGAGGATGCCGATCGGCACGCCCACGATAATCGCGCCCGCCGTCACATAGATGCTGCCCACGATCATGGGGAGAATGCCAAAGATATCATTCAGAGGCTTCCATCTGGTTCCGGTCAGAAATTTAATCGGCCCGATCTCCAGGATCGTCGGAATTCCGTTGGAAAACAGGAACCAGCAGATCAGCGCGACCGCCAGGATGGAAGCACACGCGGCGCCTAAAAAGACGCCGTGCATGATTGTTTCTTTTAACTTCTGTGTGTTCAAAGCGTTTTCCTCCGATAAAGGGGAAGCATTACTGTGCGATCTCGGACCAGTCGGTGATCTCTCCGGTGTAGATGCCAAGGACTTCCTCGGAAGTAATACTGCTGATCGGGTTATCATTGTTCACGACGACCGCGATACCATCGAGAGCGATGACCGTACCGGTCAGCTCCGCCGCTTCCTCATCCTTCAGCTCACGGGAGGCCATACCGATGTCATAGGTGCCGTCGATCGTGGAGGTCATACCGGTCGTGGAATCA
>JAJPZP010000249.1:5714-7067 GCA_021204285.1 Lachnospiraceae bacterium
TCACTCTGCTGCACCTCGATCGTTGCATCCGCATTCAGCTCCTGATAAGCCTCAACCAGCTTCTCCATCACCGGGGTCACGGAAGAAGATCCGCCGACCGTGATCGTGCCTGCGGGAAGCTCACCCTCGAAAGCTCCGGTGCTGCCCTCGCTCACATAGCCGTTCTCCTCGACGACCGCCTGTCCCTCATCGCTTAAGATAAAGTTGATGAAGTCCGCCGCAAGACCTTCCGGCTCGCCCAGCGTCGCGATGTTGAACGGACGGGATACGCCGTAACTTCCGTTCTTTACGTTATCAGCCGTCGCTTCCGCGCCATCCACGAGAAGCGCCTTCACATCGCTGCTCAGAGAACCAAGAGATACATAACCGATCGCGTTCACATTGCCCGCCACAGTCGTCATCATGACCGAAGTGCTGTTCATGATCTCCGCCGAGTCAATCGTCATGTCAACTTTATTTCCGTCCGCATCCTTCTGCTCGATACCGAAGAGCTCGATGAACGCGCCTCTGGTGCCGGAACCATCCTCACGGGACAGCACGGTAATCGCGCCGCTCATGGTCTCCGCAGTCGCAGTCTCCTCTTCCTCAGCCTCCGCGGTCTCTTCCGTCTCTTCCGCTTCCTCAGCTGCCTCCTCGGTCGCGGTGCTCTCGCTACTGCTCGTCGAAGAGCTGCTGTTTCCGCAACCGACCGCCAGCGTCATCGTCATGGCTGCCATCAACATCACTGCTACAAGTTTCTTTTTCATAATGTTCACTCCTTACTGTTAAGTGTAATATGTAACTGCCTCTCGCAGTTCAAGGATGATGATAGTCGCAGCATGTAAAATCCAGAATCGTTTTTTTGTAAAATGAATGTAAAAAAATCACTCTGAAATGACTTTTTCCTGAGAAATCATCACTTCAGAGTGACTTTTTGGGTCTTTACATATTATCTCACGTATTATCTTGCGTACTTTCTTCCTATATTGTACAGCAAAACTGTCCACGGCTCACACCACCGCCGAATATTCATAGCTGTTTTGATACATGTATTCCGGGGCGCAGTCTATATCTCCGTCTGCCCACGTAACGACCCCATGATCAATCGCTGCCCCTTCAAATATCTTCTCATTATTCAGCTGCTCGAAAACCCCGCCTTTCAGTACCGTTGCATCAAATAGCCGGGTTTCTCCACTGGAAAATGTAAGCAGCATAATTTTATCAGGCAAAATTTTAATACTGGAAACCTTGATTGTCTCTGTTGGCGCTCCTCCATACACAATCCCATTAGATATAAACACTCTGAACTCCTCCCTGTTATTTTAACGGCTCAATTCTGTTGAATGACTGATTTCTCACTGCATTATTCCAGGC
>JAJPZP010000224.1:0-1980 GCA_021204285.1 Lachnospiraceae bacterium
TTTGATTTTTTGATAAATGGACAGTTTTCTTGTGGTGCCGCTGGAATTGTGATACTATGGAAATGACTTTAAGTGAACGGTAATGATTCTTGCCATTCACGCTACAAAAATGGACGGGGGAGGAAACTACCAATGACAAGGGAGCCGGTGATTGAATTCCGGGACTTCAGTTTCCAGTATTACAGCCAGGCGGAGCCGACGCTCCACGATATCAACCTGACGATCTGCAAGGGGGAGAAAGTGCTGATCGTTGGGCCGAGCGGCAGCGGGAAGAGCATGCTGGGGCATTGCCTGAACGGTCTGATTCCCTTTGCTTACAAGGGAAACATGAGCGGCAGCCTCAAAATCGCAGGGGCAGAGACGAAGGACAGCACGATCTTTGAACTGTCAAAGAAGGTTGGGACCGTGCTGCAGGACTCCGACGGACAGTTCATCGGGCTGACGGTCGGCGAGGACATTGCTTTTACGCTGGAAAATGACTGCGAGGAGCAGGGACGGATGAAGGAGGTCGTGCAGAGCGTCATGGACATGGTCGATATGGGGACGCTTCTGAACTCTTCGCCCTTTGAACTCTCCGGCGGACAGAAACAGCGCGTGGCCTTTGCGGGCGTAATGGTGGATGATGTGGAGATCCTGCTCTTCGATGAGCCGCTGGCCAATCTCGACCCGGCGACGGGGAAGACCGCCATCGATCTGATCGACCGCATCCAGAAGCAGTACCAGAAGACGGTCGTCATCATTGAGCACCGCCTGGAGGATGTGCTTTACCGCGATGTGGATCGGATCATCGTGATCAGCGATGGACGTATTGCGGCGGATATGACGCCGGACGAACTGATTTCATCGAATATTCTGATTGATCTCGGTATTCGCGAGCCTTTGTACGCGACCGCGCTCAAATATGCCGGCGTAGAAGTGACGCCGGATATGCATCCGGGGCATCTTGCGACGCTCGACATGGAGCGGGTGAGGGAGCCGCTTCAGAAGTGGTTCCAGTCAAGGAAGCCGCGCGAAGCCTCGCCGGAGAAGGAAGACATTTTATCGGCGGAGCATCTCTCTTTTCAATATACGAAAAAACGGAAAATTCTGCAGGACATCAATTTCCATATCAAAGCGGGCGAGATGGTCAGCATCGTCGGGACGAACGGCGCCGGAAAGAGCACGCTCGCCAAGGTGATCTGCGGTTTCGTGCATGAGGATGAGGGCGCCCTGTATTTCGAGGGCGAATCCATGGAGGACTGGACGATCAAGGAGCGCTCGAAAAAAATTGGCTATGTCATGCAGAATCCGAACCAGATGATCTGCAAGCCGATGATCTACGACGAGGTGGCGCTGGGACTGCGGCTTCGTGGAACACCGGAGGAGGAGATCGGGCCGAAGGTCGAGAAGGCGCTGAAAATCTGCGGTCTCGCGCCCTTCCGGAAATGGCCGGTCTCGGCGCTGAGCTTCGGGCAGAAGAAGCGCGTGACGATCGCCTCGATCCTCGTACTGGATCCGAAGGTGCTGATTCTCGATGAGCCGACGGCCGGACAGGATTACCGGCATTATACGGAGATCATGGAATTTCTGAAAGGGCTTAACGCGCAGGGCGTGACGATCCTGATGATCACGCATGACATGCATCTGATGCTCGAGTACACGCCGCACGCGATCGTCATCAGCGACGGAAAGAAGATCGGTGACAGCACGGCGGTTGACATTCTGACCGATGAGAAGATTGCGGAGCAGGCGAATCTCAAAATAACTTCCCTGTATGAACTCGCGAGAATGGCGGATATTGACGATGCCAGAGGCTTTGTACAGTATTTTATTGATTATGAGAGGGAGGTGCACCGGGGATGAAAAATAAGCTGTTCGATTATGTGGAGCGCGACAATTTTATTTTCAATCTGTCCGGCCTGACGAAGATCCTCTGCTTTTTCTGCCTGACCTTCGCGGTGATGCTGAGCTACGATATCCGGCCGATTCTGTGCGTGTTTG
>JAJPZP010000224.1:1990-6952 GCA_021204285.1 Lachnospiraceae bacterium
CCTTTTCAGCCCGCTGTTCGGGGTGCAGATCTACGGGACGAAGCATGTGCTCTTTCAGATCACAGAGCGTTATGTGGTGACGCAGGAGCAGCTGCTTTACCAGATTACAAAACTGGTCAAATACGCCTCGGTCATCCCGCTCGGCATGCTGTTCCTGCTGACGACGAATCCAAGTGAATTCGCGGCGAGCCTCAGCAGTATCGGTGTGAGCTACAAGGCGTCCTACGCGCTCGCCCTGACGTTGCGCTATTTCCCGGACATGATCCGTGACTACAACGACATCGCGCTGGCGCAGCAGAGCCGCGGCCTGGATTTATCAAAGAAAGAAAAGCTGGGCGTGCGCCTGAAAAATATCATGAATATCTGCGTGCCGCTGATTTTCTCGACGATGGACCGGATCGAGGTTATCAGCAACGCGATGGATCTGCGCGGTTTCGGTAAACATAAGAAACGGACCTGGTACGCGAAGAAGCCATTGAAGAAGGCAGATTATGCGAGCATGCTGTTCTGCGCGGCGGTCTTTGCGCTGACGATCTGCATCAGCGTTTTCATCAACCACAGTCGATTCTGGAACCCGTTTGTATAGGAGGGAAAAATGAGCAAGTTTGACAAGCCTATTCTGGTTTTTCAGACCGATTTTACTTATCTGGAGGGTGCGGTCAGTTCGATGTATGGCGTCGTGAAGACGGTGGATCGGGAGCTGGAGATCTTCGATGGTACGCATCAGATTCCGCAGTACGATACCTGGAGCGCGAGTTTCCGGCTGCACCAGAGCCTGCAGTTCTGGCCGAAGGGAACGATCTATGTGTCGGTTGTGGATCCCGGCGTCGGGACGAAGCGCCGCGCCTGCGTGGCGAGGACCGTGGACGGCTACTATGTGGTGAGCCCGGATAATGGTTCTCTTACGCATGTGAAGAAATTCATCGGCATCGAGGAGGTGCGCCAGATCGACGAGAGCGTGAACCGTCTGCAGAGCACGCGCGGGACGAGTGTCTTCCACGGGCGTGATCTCTTCGGTTATACGGCGGCGCGTCTTGCTTCCGGTATCATCGATTTTGAGGGCGTCGGTCCGGCTTATCCGGTGGAGGAGATTGTCGAGCATCCGATTCTTGAACCGGAGGTCTCCGAGGGCTGTGTGAAGGGGATATTTGAGATCAACGATCCGAATTTCGGTAATCTCTGGACCAATATTCCACTGGAGGCCTTTGAACAGGCGGGATTTCATTATGGGGATCTGCTGCACGTGCGGGTGACGCATGCGGGCGAGGCTGTTTTCACCGGAAAGGTGCGTTTCTGCCCGTCCTTCGGTTTTGTGGAGAAGGGGGAGGCGATGATCTACAACAATGAGCTCATGCATATTTCCATGGCGGTCAGTCAGGGAAGTTTCTGCGAGAAATATGGATTGTCCTACGGGACGGACTGGGAAGCGGCGTTTTTCGCCATATAGCAAACTTTATTGACAAAAATGCCGGAAAAGACTATAGTCAAAGAGTCAGATGGCGTGAAAAACGCCTGTAACAGAACATCTCACGAGGGAGGTAATTTCAATGAAGAAAAAACTTTTTGAATTCAAGACAAGGACGATTGTGGCGACCGGCCTCGGCGCGGCGCTGTTTACGCTGTTGTTTATGTATGTGAAGATCCCGACCGGCATTCCGGAGACGCAGATTCAGACCGCTTACGGCGTGGGCGCGTTCTTTGCGGCGATGTTCGGCCCGATCTGCGGCGGCCTGATCGCGTTTATCGGACATTTCCTTTCCGATTCCGTGCAGTATGGCTCCGCGTAGATGAGCTGGGTCATCGCGTCTGGATTTACCTGCTTTATTATCGGCCTGGTTTATCCGAAGCTGAAGGTTGACGAGGACATTTTTACCGGAAAAGATATGGTTCTGTTCAATGTCTACCAGATTATTGCGAATGCGATCGCCTGGATCATCATCGCTCCGGTGCTGGATATCGTGATCTATGCCGAGTCTCCGAGTCTTGTATTTACACAGGGCGTCGTGGCGGCGATCTCGAACGCGGTCTCCGCGGGCGTGATTGGCACGGTTCTTCTGAAGCTGTATAGTGGGACGAGAGCTTCCAAGGGAAGCCTGTCGAAGGAAGAATAAAGAAATCCGGAATTACTGTGTGATCAGAGGCTGCCGTCTTTTGCCGTGGCAGCCTCTTTATACATATATGCCGGGCATGGCACGATGGACGGATGCATGCCTTTTGCACAGGTTTGGAGCAATACCATACAGATGGGTATATGAGTTCAGGAGAGGAGAAACCGGAAAATGAGAATGTTTGTGTACAGCATGCGGGATTTCGACGAGCTTCCCTGTTTTGAGAAATACTGCGCGAAGTATGGGGTAGAGTACGATTATACGACTGAAACGCCCTGTCTTGCCAATCTGGAGATGGCGCGTGGTTACGAGGTCGTCAATATCATTACCACGGTCATTGATCGCCCGATGCTGGAAAAGCTTCATGAAATGGGCGTAAAATGCCTTGCTACGCGCACGATCGGTTATGACCATATCGACACCGCCTGTGCGAAAGAGCTGGGACTCTCCGTGGTCCATATCAGCTATTCGCCGAACAGCGTTGCCGATTATACGGTCATGATGATGCTGATCGGCTGCCGGAAGCTCAAACATATCATGCAGCGCGCCGATGTACAGGATTACACACTGAAGGGCAAGCTTGGGAAAGAGCTGCCGGACTGTACGGGCGGGGTGATCGGCACGGGGCGGATCGGAAAGACTGTGATCCGTGACCTGAGCGGTTTTGGCTGCCGGATTCTTGCTTATGACGTCTATGAGAGTGATGAGGTGAGGCAGCGTGCGGAATATGTAGATCTCACACGCCTGTATGCCGAGAGTGATATCATCACGCTGCATGCCCCCGCGACAGAGGACAATTATCACATGATCGGTGAGGATGCGATTGCAAAGATGAAGCCCGGGGTGATCCTGATCAACTGTGCGCGTGGCTCTCTGGTCGATACGGACGCGCTGATTGAGGGGATTGAGAGTGGAAAGGTCGGTTTCGCCGGTCTCGACGTGGTCGAGCATGAAAGCGGACTTTACTATTTCAACCGCATGGGCGAGCCGCTGAACAATCCGAAGCTCGCGATTCTGCGCTCCTATTCCAATGTGCTGGTGAGTCCGCACACGGCTTTCTACACGGATGAGGCCGTCGCCAATATGGCGGAGAACTCGATTGTTGCCAGCATGGATGTGATGGCCGGCAGGGAGACGCCGTATCTCGTGAAGTAAGGCATAAGTAGAATTTCCCCGCATACATTGTAAAAAGTGTTCCTGCGGGGAAAAAATTTGAAAGATTATATTGAAAAACGCGCCATCAATGTCGCAAACTATATCGTCACGAACAACGCAACGGTGCGGCAGACGGCGAAGAAATTTGGAATATCAAAGTCTACGGTACACAAGGATGTCGCCGAACATCTGCTCTATATCAATCCGGTTCTGGCTGCGGAGGCGCGCAAGGTGCTGGATGTGAACAAGTCGGAGCGGCACATCCGGGGAGGTATGGCGACGAGGGAGAAATACCTGCATCAGCGCAGATGATGGAAGAAACTGTCTTGTAATAGCCGGCCTTTTCGGGTAGAATAATGAATCATAGAAAATGAACAGAGGAGGAAAATCGCTTTGGCGAGAGAAATGGTCATTGTACTGGACTTCGGAGGCCAGTACAATCAGCTGATTGCACGCAGGGTCAGGGAATGCAACGTCTACTGCGAAGTGCATCCCTACACGCTGAGTCTTGAGAAGATCAGAGAGATGAACCCGAAGGGAATCATTTTCACAGGGGGACCGAACAGCGTCTACGACATGGCGTCCCCCCATTACCAGAAGGGAATTTTTGAGATCGGCGTGCCGATCCTGGGTATCTGCTATGGTTCCCAGCTCATGGCCTGGACGCTCGGCGGCGAGGTGAAGACCGCACCGGTCAGCGAGTATGGGCACACGCAGGTGCAGGTGGACAAGTCCTCTGTGCTGTTCCGCGACGTGGAGGAAAATACAGTTGTCTGGATGAGCCATACCGATTACATCGCACAGGCGCCGGAAGGCTTCCGCGTGACTGCACATTCGGACGTCTGTCCGGTGGCTGCGATGGAATACCCGGAAAAGAAGTTTTACGCGACCCAGTTCCATCCGGAGGTCATGCATACAAAGGAGGGGCAGAAGATGCTTCGCAACTTCGTCTATGACGTGTGCGGCTGCTCCGGTGACTGGCAGATGGGTTCCTTTGTGAAGGAGACGATTCAGCAGGTTCGTGAGAAGGTCGGAGACGGAAAGGTGCTCTGCGCGCTGTCGGGCGGCGTGGATTCCTCCGTGGCGGCGGTGCTGCTCTCCAAGGCCATCGGAAAGCAGCTGACCTGTGTCTTTGTTGATCACGGCCTGCTCCGCAAAAACGAGGGCGACGAGGTGGAAGCGGTCTTTGGACCGGACGGCCCCTATGAGCTGAATTTCATCCGCGTCAACGCGCAGCAGCGCTATTATGCGAAATTAAAGGGTGTGACAGAGCCGGAGGCGAAGCGCAAGATCATCGGCGAGGAGTTTATCCGCATCTTCGAGGAGGAAGCGAAGAAGATCGGCGCGGTGGACTTCCTCGTGCAGGGCACAATCTATCCCGATGTGATTGAGTCCGGTCTCGGGAAATCCGCTGTTATCAAATCTCATCACAATGTGGGCGGCCTGCCGGACGTGGTGGATTTCAAGGAGATCATCGAGCCGCTGCGCATGCTCTTCAAGGATGAGGTCCGCAAGGCCGGACTGGAGCTGGGCATCCCGGAATACCTGGTCTACCGCCAGCCCTTCCCGGGCCCGGGACTCGGCATCCGCATCATCGGCGAGGTGACGGAAGAAAAGGTAAAAATCGTACAGGACGCGGACTACATTTACCGCGAGGAGATCGCTAAGGCCGGCCGCGACAAAGGCATGGGGCGGTATT
>JAJPZP010000174.1:0-2938 GCA_021204285.1 Lachnospiraceae bacterium
CTGAAACTGTCACATTTCTTTGCAATCGTTCTGTAAGTGGATTACTTACAGAGTATCACAATTGAATTCTGGTTTGTTACTTATCCAATTTTAGGACAGGATATTTTCTTTGGATTGTTGGAGAAACGTATCGGAGAAAGAGTCGACGTTACTGGCACTGTATCTGTGATTGTGGAAATGAGTGTGTGGTGGAAGAATCTCATCTTAAATCCAGCCATACAAAGAGCTGCAGATGTCTGCAGGAGGAGCAGTCTGACCTGTCGACCGATGGCTGACCCATTGGAATAAAAGCGAGGTGAAAATATGTCGAAGACAGGTACGATAGACAGAATCAAGCCTGGGAGAAGGTTTGGAATGTTGACTGTAGAGTCTGATACCGGCTTGCGTAAAAACAGGTATGTCGTCTGGCGCTGTTGCTGTGACTGCGGAAATGAGATCAACATCAGTACGAAAGAACTGAAGGACAAAAAGGTTTGCGACTGTGGTTGTACCACTCGTATCAGATATGGCGCAAATGATTTGACCGGTCAACGGTTTGGAGATTTGAAAGTTCTCTACCCCACAGAGAAGAGAACAGACCAGGGAAGCGTCGTCTGGCACGCTGTGTGTGACTGTGGAAAGGAATGTGACGTATCAGCCCGTAGGCTGGTGCGTGGCAAAGTTCACTCTTGCGGCTGTCTGTCGAATCCTCCGTTGGAGAATTATATAGGCAAGCGATTTGGACGTTGGACAGTGATTGAATTCGCAGGGACAGGCAAAGACATTGGGCTTAACAACAGTAAGCGGTACTGGAAGTGCCGTTGTGATTGCGGGAACGAGGGCATTGCTTGTCAGGCAGAACTGCAAAACGGCGATTCCCAGAGCTGCGGTTGCCTGCACACAGAGCGTGTTTTAGAAAAGCTGAAGTTAGTGGATGGAACCTCCATTACCATTCTGGAAGCAGTTAGAAAGAAACTTCGATCTAACAATGCAAGTGGAAAAACTGGAGTCTGCTTTATTACAAGCAAACAAAAATGGGCAGCCTATATCACCCTTCAAAAGAAGCGTTACAGGTTGGGTTTGTTTAAGGATAAGAGTGAGGCGATCCGTGTCCGCACTGTAGCAGAGGGGATGCATGATGATTTTATCGACTGGTATTACCAGGAATATCTTCCGGCCCGAGAATTGGAACAACCTGTGAAATGAGAAATTTTGAAAAGGAAGCGCGTATGAAGCAAAAGATTCCGGAATCGGCCCACATTCCCACGGAGGAGGAAGTGACAGCGGAACGGGAACGGCGGGAATATCAAAAGCGTTACCGTCAGACTTTGCGAACGACTATATATGCGCTGATCGTGGTTGCAGCGGCGGTTATGCTGGCGGTAACCACGTTCCTGTCGGTACTGCAGGTATCCGGCATCAGTATGGAACCCACCTTGTCGGACGGAGATATTATTGTGCTGGTGAAATCCGGCGATTTTGAGACAGGCGATCTGGTAGGCTTCTACTACCAGAACAAACTGCTCTTAAAGCGTGTCATCGCCGGACCGGGTGACATTGTGGATATTGATGAGGAGGGTAACGTCTATGTCAATGATGAGTATTTGGATGAGCCGTATGTGACGGAAAAATCTCGGGGAGAGACAGATCGGGATTACCCCCTTCAAGTTTCAGAGAGAAAGTATTTCGTCATGGGAGATAATCGATCTGCTTCGATTGATTCCCGAAGTAGCATGATCGGATATATAGAGAAAGACCAGATTGTTGGGAAAATCATTTTCCGCATATGGCCGTTAAGTAGTTTTTCCTTAATCAAATGAGCTGGGAGGTACAAAGATGAAGGATATTGTCAACAATTACGTGAAGAAATTCAACCGGGAGCGGCGTAAATGATGCAGGATTACAGCCCTGCTGATTGCGTTTGCGCTGATCATGACATCCGCTGTGTCGTGGCAATTTCACTCCACCGGCATCGCCATGGCTGGCGAGATCTATTCCTGTGGTCTTACGGAGCATCAGCATGATGAGAGCTGTTATGAGAAAGTTCTGGTCTGCGATCCGGAGGAGACTTCCGCCCACACGCACACGGAGGCCTGTTACGAGACAGTGGAGACGCTGATCTGTGGTCTCGAAGAGTCGGAAGGTCATACGCATACGGAGGACTGCTATGAGACAGAAGAGGTGCTGATCTGCGGCCTGGAGGACACCGAAGGCGTGTCGGAGACGTCGGAAGGCCATACGCATACAGAGGACTGCTATGAGGACGTACTTGTCTGCGAGCTGGAAGAACACACGCACACGGAGGAGTGCCTGACAGATGAGACTGCCGATACGGAGACGGACGATGTCGCGGATGAAGAAACAGAAAGCAAAGATGGAAAGAAAGTCCTGATCGGCTCCGGAGATTTCCTGTACGAGGATGAAAATGTAACCATTACAATCCATGCGGAGGGAAGCTTAGGCGTTCCCGCTTCTGTCGACGAAAATGCAGAGGCGGAAACGGAGGCATCTGTCGCTTCTGCAGAAGAAGCCGAAGCGGAAGGAACCGACGAGAAAGAGACCGGGACGGAAGAGATTATGGTAAAAGAAACAAATACGGAAGCAGCCGTGGCAGAGGAGGCCTCCTGGGATAAGGTAACCATGAAGGCAACCGTCCTGGACGAGGAGAGCGAGCCATATGCCCTGCTGGCGGACTATGCGGACGAGCTGACTGAGAAAAACAGCGAGCTGTCTATCCTGGAAGCTGTAAGTTTTTCCTTCTACTATGACGGGGAGGAGGTAGACGCCTCCGATTGGACGCTCACCGCAGAGGTGACCCCCGTGGAGCAGGAGGAGTCGGCCATCGCCCTGATTGAAAAGGACGGGGGTCCGTCCGAGGATGAGGACGACGAGGCTGAGGCTGGCGCCACCGTCACCTAAACCCTGCTGGAGACGGCAGGGGGCAGCGTCAACGAGGCGG
>JAJPZP010000174.1:2948-6909 GCA_021204285.1 Lachnospiraceae bacterium
GTCTCCACCGATGAGGACGAGCCCACCCTGACGGCGGCGGACCTGACCGGCAACAGCGTAGTCATGCTCCTGGCAGCCAGCGGTACAACCGATTTCACCGTGGAGTACTATGCCTCTCTGGATGTGGTGAAATACTCGGCGGCCAGCGGAACCCTGGGCGTGCTGGATACCAACGGAGGGGTATTGCCCACGAACAAAAAAGATAACCCCATGATTTATGTCAATCTGAAGGAGACTTCGTCTGGCTCTGGCCTGTATCAGATTGAAACCGAAGAAGAGTTGACACAAATTTATACTTCGGAGAATTGCACCGTCGAGGAAAACAATAACATAGACAGTGTAAATAAGCTGAGAGACAATTCCGGGTATACGCTGTCTCAGGTCTGGGTTTCCACGGATAGTGGGACAAACTGGACAACATATACGTACGCCGATGGCATGGAGTTTACCAATGTGCAAACTTCCGCCGATGGTACCAACATCATCTATATCCCGGATGGTGCAGTGGTCCGCCTGGTGTATAACACAGCGAAAGCTTCAGAAAACATCGGTGCTAACCTGTATGATTACGATATCACGGATGGCGACGGAGATACCTATCTGAGCGGCATCAACAGCAACTCAAATTACACCGGATCGGGTGCCAAGCTGGCATTTGGCAACAACAATACCTCGACGGGACTTGCGGGTGAGACGTTGAATGGTTATTACATAAACAGGGCTAATGCCAAAACCGATGTTGACTATGGTTGTTCTTTTGGAATTGCTGTCGGACTGAACTCTGATGGAACAATCAAATATAATAGTGGGATTGATGCCCCGGCGTTATTTAACGAGAGCGATACTGGTGTAGCCGGTAAAACGACCTATTCGGGCCAGACGCTGGCTTTCAGCCAGGTAGGAGATACTTATACCCTGTCTTCTGTCAGCGGTTCCAGTGGCATCGGGGTCACCGGATTGCAGTATTTTACACACTTGACAAGTTACACAAATGGCGTAAGTGGGTCGTTTGATATTTATACAAATAGCTTCTGGCCAATGGACGGTGTCACAAATGACGATGGCTCACATGGTGATTCTCTAGAATACAAAAATAGTACAGACGGGTGGACTAGCAACGGCAGCACCGGTAATTGGCCTATCAGTGACGACAGCAAAGACCACAACAGTTACTTCGGTATGCAGTATTCGGTGGACTTCACCCTGACGGCGGACTACTGCGGACCCCTGAACTACCTCTTCTTCGGCGACGACGATATGTGGATATTTCTGACCGACCCGGACGGCAACAGTGAACTGGTCTGCGACATCGGCGGTGTCCACTCCTCTGTGGGCGAGTATGTGGACCTGTGGGATTATATTACCCAGGGAGATACTGAAACCTATACGCTGACTTTCTTCTACACCGAGCGGGGTGCTTCCGGCTCCTCTTGCTATATGCAGTTCACTCTGCCTTCTGTGACCTCCAGCACCACGGTACAGAACACCGGTGACCTCAAGGTGGAGAAGGAAGTGGATAGCGACGAGGCCACCGACAACGAGACCTTCAATTTCACCCTAAGCCTGAAAAGCAGCTCTGGCTCTGCGCTGACAAACACCTATGCCTACGATATCTTCAATTCTAACGGCTCCAAGGCCAGCTCCAACAGCATCGGCAACGATGGCACCTTCACCCTGAAGGACGGGCAGTACATCCTCGTGGAATACCTTCCGGTGGGTACACAGTGCACCGTGACCGAGACAACCACCGGCTACACCACCTATTACACCGTGGGCAGCGGCAACTTGACGGAGGGTACTGCGGGGTCCGGCAGCATCACCAACGGTGGCACCCTGACGATGAAGTTCGTGAACAGCACCCCCGACGTGGAGAAAGCGGTGCAGGACAGCTCTGGTAACTGGGGCGATAACAACACCACCTCCATCGGCAGCAACGTGCAGTTCATGACCACCATCAGCGACGTGAGCGGCGTTACCAACCTGGTGCTCCATGACAAGCTGGATACCGGACTGGCGGACCCCTGTGTGTCGAGTGTGGTTGTTCTGGACAGTGCAGGGGATACAAAATCGGTGGATGTCTCCAATTATGCGGTCACTTACTATGTCGGTGAAAATGCCACAGCTGGCACAAGTACGACAGACGGCTGCAGCTTCGAGATCACGTTTGAAGACCGCTTCCTGGCCACTCTGGAAACCGGCGACTGCATTGTGGTCTACTACTATGCGACGCTGACAAAAGACGCGGAGATCGGCACCACTGTAGGAAACGTAAACCAGACCCGAATTACCTATGGTAGAGAATCTAAATCCTCCTGGAAATCTACCAGGACCTACACCTTCCAGATTGACATCCTCAAATACTCTGGGGATAGAAAGCTGAGCGGTGCAGAGTTTATACTCTACTATGAGGATGAAATCACGGGAGCTGAAGGGGGTAGCACAACAACAATAAAAAAATACGCTTGTGCAACGGAGGATTCATCTCAGGGCGGAATTTATACTCTGGCCGGTTGGACAGACAAACGCACCGGCGCCACTGCCCTGATCTCCAATAGTAACGGTAAAATCACCGTCAAGGGTCTGAATGCTGGCACCTACTACCTGAAAGAGACCAAGGCTCCGGATGGCTACACCCTGCTGTCCGACCCGGTTGAAATCACTGTGGACAGCACTGGGACCATCATCTACACGGTGGATAACAAAACTTATAATAGCGCTTCCCAGACAGGCGACCTGATACAGGTCGAAAACGTACTGGAACCGAAGCCGACTCCGACTCCATCGAAAGAGACCTCTTCCTCGTCCTCATCTTCGTCCTCATCTTCGTCTTCGTCGTCTACGACGAGTACGACGACGGCAACGGTCATTGTTCTTCCTCAGACCGGGCAGCTGAACTGGCCTGTTCCTGTTCTTGCGATCTGCGGATTTTTCCTGATCGGTCTGGGCAGTCTGATGGTATACTCTGACCGTAGAAAAGCGACTGGCAAATGAGAGAAAAAGCAGGACAAATATGTATAAGGTTTGGAACAGTGCTGGTGATTCTGGCACTGTCCCTTTTCCTGTACAATAAATGGGAAGCAAAGAGAGCGCAGAACGCGGCGGAGGAAGTCGCGCTTCAGTTAGACGAACTGACGGGAAATCAGGCAGCCGATCTGTGGGATGCAGAAGATGGCGAAATGCCCATGGTCGAGATTGATGATTATGCGTATATCGGAACCCTGACCATTTCCCGCTATGGCCTGTCACTGCCCGTCATGAGCGAATGGAGCTACCCGGGGCTGAAAATAGCGCCGGGGCGGTATCAGGGCTCGGTCTGGACAGATGACCTGATTATCTGTGGGCATAACTATGAGCGTCACTTTGGAAAGCTGAAAAATCTGGAATACGGTGACGGGATTGTCTTTACCGATGTCAATGGTAACGTGTTCACTTATCAGGTGGAGGAAGTCATTATCCTTCAGCCAACGGACGTGGAAAAAATGGTTAGCCAAGAATCCGGTGAATGGGACTTGACCCTGTTTACCTGTACGATAGGCGGTCGAACTCGTGTGATCGTGAGGTGTTCCAGGACTGACTAACCGGACGCTTACTGTGCAGAGACAGCTGGGGAAAAGATCAATGGCATGATCTGAGCAGCACCTTCTGTACAATTCTCCTGAAAAATGATTTCAATCCAAAGGCAGTATCAAAGCTGATAGGGCACGCTAAAGAATTAATCACTATGGATGGCGAACGTCATTCAGGCGCTGAACCGTCCGACTCTGATGATTGCGCACAATAAGACCCTCGCTGCACAGCTCTACGGGGAGTTCAAGGAATTTTTCCCTGAGAACGCAGTGGAGTATTTTGTGTCCTACTAAGAGACTGCTTTCCAAATGGGCGTATTTAGTAATGAATAGTGCTATTTGATCTATATTTTGTGGATTAGATAGGGAAACAGGGGAGAAATAACATTACACGG
>JAJPZP010000079.1:0-867 GCA_021204285.1 Lachnospiraceae bacterium
CGAACAGCCAGATGGCGCAGAATATTATTGGGGCCTACTACGCGGGCGGACGTTTTTTTGAGCTGAAGACCGTGCAGATCATGGACGGCCCGGAGCTCGCGGCCTGTGTGAATAAGCCCTGCATCAAGGCGGACGACGAGTGCTACAACTGCGAGTGGTCGACCGAGCTCTATGTGGAGCAGGCGCAGGACGAATATATCAAGGCCTGGTTCGCCCTCTCGGTGATCGCGAAGGAATTCGGGTTGGGAGCTATGGACGGCTTTCAGTTCAATATCAGTGTGGGCTATGACCTCGAGGGCATCCGGTCCCCGAAGATTGACAATTTTATTGAGAATATGAAGAATGCGGAGAACACGCCGGTCTGGAAGGAATGCCGGGACTGGCTGCTCGCGCACGTGAATGAGTTCAAATGTGTGACGAAGGAGGATATCGAGCGTATTTCTCCTCATATCTGTAATTCCGTGACGCTCTCGACGCTGCACGGATGTCCCCCGCAGGAGATCGAGCGCATCTCGAGCTATCTCCTTGAGGTGAAGCACATGCATACTTTTATCAAGTGCAATCCGACGCTTCGCGGTTATGACTTCGCGCGCGAGGTGCTGGATGGCATGGGTTATGATTATGTGGCCTTCGGACGTTTCCATTTTGAGGACGATCTGCAGTATGTGGACGCGGTGCCGATGCTGCATCGCCTGGGCGATCTCGCGAAGCGTGGGGGACTGGATTTCGGCGTGAAGATTACCAATACCTTCCCGGTGGACGTGAAGGCGAATGAGCTGCCGAGCGAGGAGATGTACATGTCCGGCAAGTCGCTCTATCCGCTGTCGATCGCCCTGGCGGCGAAGCTCTCGGAGGAGTTTGGCGGGA